>NZ_LPDI01000037.1:0-162964 GCF_001528895.1 Burkholderia sp. MSMB1078WGS
GCGCCTGCCTTGGCCAGCTCCAGCGCGATTTCCTTGCCGATGCCGCTCGCGGCGCCCGTGACGACTGCGGTCTTGCCATTCAGGTTGCTCATGTTCGAATTCCCGTAGTGAAAGGATTGACAGGGAGAAGGACTGCGGACGGGTTACTGGGCTAGGTAATCGTAGACGACTTCGCCGAGGCCCAGCGTCAAATCCGCGACGAGGTGGCGCGCTTCGACGATCTCGAGCACGGGCAGATCGGCCACCGGCGCGAGCGCGTGCGGCGCCAGCTCGAGCGATGCGGGGCCCGTCCACGCGCCCTTCATCTTGATGTCCTGCATGTAATAGCGCACCAGTTCGCAGACGCGCGCGGTGCCGTCGACGTGCGGGATGATCTTCAGCAGGAAATTGGGGCCGGCGAGCCGCTTCGTCTGCTCGTCGATGTCGAGCTCCTTGTGCTTGTAGCCCATCGTGCCGGTCGCGACGCGCACCTTGCCGTAGTCGAGCGTGCCCAGGATGTGATCGGTGTTCACGTGCAGCGTGGGCGACGCGAGCTTCTTCGGGAAGCCCCACAGCTCGCGGCCGCCGGCGATCGGCGGGTGATCGTCGAGATACATCGCCAGCGTATAGCCGCCCGGCTGGCCGTTGTATTCGACGGGAATCACCTGGCCGCTTTCGGTGTAATCGCCGAAGCCGGTCGAATCGGCCATGCGGATGAATTCGTAATGCACGAGCGGCTCGGTGACCTGCAGCGGCTCGGGGACGATTTCGCGGAGACGGTCCGGATCGGTGCGGTACGTGATGATCAGAAACTCACGATCGACGAAACGGTACGGGCCCATCGGGAACGCAGGGCTGGTCAACGGCATCGCAAACGCTTTCGATCGGACATCGCTGGGTTTCATGCGGACTCCTTGTTGTTGATCGCTTCGTGGATGAGTGGTCGTAATCGTATGCCTGTGCGTTGCCGTTGTGCGATGCCGCATCTGGAATTAATTGTTGCCGATTTCGAATAATTCGACGCGTAAATATTGAGATGAACGATGCAAACGACCTGATGGCACGCCGGCCGGGCGATGGTGGCACGTGTCGGTGACGCCGTCATGTGAAAAAGGTGAGCCTTTACGGGAGGTGTGGTGAGCTTTTACGGGGACGTTCGCGCGGCAATATGACAATTGTGTGAACTTGTGTTGCAGTGCGGGCTCTAAGTGCGTTCGCCGCACGGCCTTGTTCGGCGACTGTCGCATTAAGCACCGCTTAAGCGGCCGCGCCCTAGCATTCGTTCGCATCCGGCCGGGCAACCGGCCGATCTTTTACGCGCCACGCAACCGGATTCATGCAGAACCTCAATTTCGCCCTCTTTTCCGCCGTCAATGCCGGGGGTGCACCGCACCCGAGCGTTGCCCGCCTCGCGATCTTCGCCGCCGACTGGCTCGTCTATGCGCTACCCGCGATGCTGCTGCTGACCTGGATCGTCGGCGCGCGCGCCGCGCGGCGCCAGGCGATCGAAACCGGCGTGGGCGTATGCGTGGCGCTCGTGCTCGCGCAGGTGCTCGGGCATGTGTGGTTCTCGCCGCGCCCGTTCATGGCCGGCGTCGGCACGCAGCTGATTCCGCACGCGCCGGACAGCTCGTTTCCGAGCGATCACATGACGTTCGCGTGGAGCATGGCGGTCGGGCTGCTGCTCGGCGGCACGACGCGGGTCACCGGTTTCGTGATGGCCGCGATGGCCATCGCGATCGCATGGGGGCGCGTCTATGCGGGCGTGCACTGGCCGTTCGACATGGCGGGCGGCGTACTGGTCGGCACGGCGGGCGCGCTGGCCGCGCACCTGTACGGGCAACGCGCGACCGCGCTGCTCGAACGGCTCGGCGATTCGGTGCAGGCGGCCGTGATGGGGCGCCGGCAGGCGCCGTAAGCGGAAGGAAGCGGCAGGACGCCGTCAGCCGGACGAGCCGGCGGTGCGGGCCGATTCGGCCGAGGCGGACGGTCCGCCGCCCGCATCGTGCAGTTCGGGCGTATCGGCCGGATGTCGCGCGGCATCGCGGTCGCGGGCGCTTTCCGTCAGGATCGCGCACATCGCGACGAACAGCGCGAGAACGACTGCGGCAAGGCCGCAATAACCGGCGATCTTCAGGTGGCGAAGGAAAGGCGAAGCGTGGCTTTCTTTTGTCATGACCGGGCGCTCCTGGGCGGGCTGCGGCGGCTGTCGCCCGACAGCGGCGTCGCACACGTACATATATACCAGCCGCGATGCCGATGCCAAGCCCGCCGCTGCGCCGGCGCCACGATTGTTTCAGCGGCCCGGCAGCCGGGCGCCCATCCTCCGGTCAGTCTTCCAGCGTTTCGTGCACGGCCGCCGCGCCGCGCTTCCAGTAGGCCGCCGCGCGGATACGCGACTTGTCGACGCCGCGGTCGCCCGTCAGGTGCTGACGCACCGCGCGCATCGACAGCGCTTCGCCGGCCGCCCATACGTAGCCGTCGCCAGACGACGGCAGCGGCAGGTCGCGCACGGCATTCAGCAGCGCGTCGCCGTTCGCCGCGTCGGCTTCGGCGCGAAAGCGCCAGATTTCATGCACGTCGGCGCGCGTATCGAACGAGATTTGCGCGGTGCGATCCGCGACTTCCAGCACGACCGCCGCGCGCGCACCGGCCGGCAATTCCCCGAGACGCCGCGCGACGGCCGGCAGCGCCGTATCGTCGCCGATCAGCAGATGCCAGTCGAAATCGGTCGGGACGACGAACGAACCGCGCGGGCCGCCGATGCCGAGCCATTGGCCGACGCGTGCCTGTGCGGCCCATTGCGAGGCAGGGCCCGGATGGTTCAACACGAATTCCAGATCGAGTTCGCAGGCGGCGCGGTCGAAGCGGCGCGGCGTGAAGTCGCGCGCGACCGGCTTGGGTTCGCCTTCCGGAAACTCGGGGCCGTTCGCGCCGAGCGTCGGCAGTGCGGGCCGCTCCGCGCCCGGCGGCGGGAAAAAGACCTTCACGTGATCGTCGAACGACGCGGATTCGAAATCGGCGAGGTCGGGGCCGCCGAGCGTGACGCGCAGCAGATGAGGCGTCACGGTATGCACGCGCAGCACCTGCAGCAGGCGGAACTTGAGTGTGTGGCGCACGCGGGTGACGGTGCGCTCGGACGTGTTCTGCATCGATCCGTTCTCCTTGAGTGGTGGCGGGGCGGCGCGGATCACGCGCCGCCGCCTTCGATTTCGGCCGTCGCGCGGCGCATGATGGCCGCGATGCGGCGCTGTTCGTCGGCATCGGCGGCGCTCTTGTGCAGCAGCGCGCGCTTGAGGGCGAGACGCGCCTCGACGAATTCCGGCAGCCAGCCGGCCTGCGACTCGTCCTGCGCTTCGCTGCCCGCCGATTCGCCGGCGAACGCGCGGCGCATGAATTCCATTTTGCGAGCGAGGTGCGTGAGGCGAGCGAACAGTGTGTCGACGCGCTCGCGCTGCGCGTCGAGATGCGCGCGGCCTGCGTCGGTCAGCGCATAGCGCTTGCGGTTGCCTTCCGCTTGCGACGCGACGAAGCCGACTTCCTCGAGATACGTGAGCGCCGGATACACCATGCCGGGGCTCGGGCTGTAAAAGCCGTTCGAGCGCGTGTCGAGCGCCTTGATCAGTTCGTAGCCGTGGCTCGGCTGCTCGGCCACCAGCGCGAGCAGCAGCAGCTGGAGATCGTCGGAGCTGAACTGGCGGCCGCGCGGCATGCCGTCGTCGCCGAAATCGCCAAAGCCGCCGCGCCCGCCCCGGCCGCCGAACGGGCCGCCACCGAACGCATCGTGGCCGCGACGGTGGCGGCCGATCGCGTACCAGAGACCGGCGAACCAGTCGGGGCGGGCATGCGCACCATGACCGTCGCATCGGGCATGGCCGCGGAAGTGGTTGTGTCGCATGATCGTGTCCTATATGTCGTAAAACATATCTAAAGATATATATCGAAAGATAGAGCGTCAAGGGGAATTATTGGGGCGGGATGGGGTGTGGGCGGTGTCGATTGGCGGGTCGTAGGGCCTCAATACCCAAACGGAATCCGAAGTCAATTCGAAGCCGGTTACGGCCACGCGCTATCCCGCGATGCAAGCGTACGAGTGAGAAGGAGGGCGATCTGCCCAACGCGCCGGGCTTGGCGACGTAGCGGTAGCGCCGAGGCGCGCGCCTCGAACGCTTGCAAACGGACGACACGGGCTCGATGCGATGGCCATGTGCGTGGTACGGAGCGATCCGCAACTTCCCGTGGACGCTGCTCACACGCGTCGGCAGCGTGCTTGCCGACTCAACCGCTCCTTTCCACAGACAGCGGGTCGATATTCGCGTTCAGGCGCTCGGCACCGTGCCAGGTTCGGCTGTCGACGATTTCGCCGACCATCCCGACGATCATCCGTTTCCCTTCGAGCACCGCTTGCGAATGCGAGCGCGCCGTATTTTCACAGAGCGCCCAGGTGATGTAGGCGCCCCGGATCGGACTCCACGAGATCGACTCTTCCCAGAACGCATTGCCGCTGACCGCGCAACATGGCGTGACGGTGTCGGCGATGCCGCGCCGGGCGAGTTCCATCGAGAGATGCATCGCATCGAGTTCGAACAGGATGTCGAGTTCGACGTTGCGACGGAGCATCGCGTGCTCGATGGTCGAGCGGATGACGTTCTGTTTTCCCGCCAGCGCGAGTTTGCGATCGCCGAGACGCGACAGCGGCACCGCCTTGTCGGGCCTCAAGCCGGTGTCCCTGGCGCTCACGAGAACGAGGGGCTCACGAACGAGTGGTGTATGGACATAGCCCTGCGGCGGCGACGCTTCGAACGGGACGATAGCGAGGTCCAGCATGCCGGAATGCATGACATCGCGCAGCTCGTGGCTCACGCCCTCGTGAACACGAAGCCTCACGCGCGGATAGTCGGCGACCAGCCGCGCCACGAAGTTCGATGTGAAGAGGTTGCGCCAGGACGGCGCAACGCCTATCGCCAACTGGCCCGCGGCGCGGTCGCCGACCTGCTCGACCAAGGAGGTCAACTGACGAAGAATGGGTCTTGCTCGCTCCACCAGCAGCATGCCGGCCTCGGTCGGCTGAACGCCGCCCCGCGTTCGCGTTAAAAGCTTCGCGCGAAGTTGATGCTCGAGCAGCGCGATGTGGCGCGACAGCGCCGGCTGGGAGAGCCGCAAGTCGATGGCGGCCTTGTTGATACTGCCGAGTTCGGCCACACGCAAGAAGTACTCGATAAGACGGGAGTCCACTGGCGCCTCCGTGAGTTCCGGCTCGATCCATTGCAGCAGTAAAGCAGGCGTAACGCCGTTATTCAATAGATGGATAACGGCGATAGAAACTCCACATTATCGGGATAACGAAGCGCTCGCTAGCATTGAGGCAATCGCATACGAGGTCATCGACAGAAACAGTCCCATGGCAGCCCCTTATATCGAGCATTTCAGGAGCCCGTGCCTCCGCAGCAAGGACGCGACGATCGCCGCATTCGGCAGGCAGAAGGGCAGCCCGTGACGGCCGCAACCACGACCCATGCCAGTTGGAGCGCACGTCGCGGCTGGGTCGCCCTCGCTGTTGGCTATCAATGGTTCTACAACGGAGCCAATTTCCTGGCTTTCAAGGTCGCCGGGAACGCGTTGCATCCGCTGATGGTGGCGACATTGCGCTTCTCGCTTGCGGCGCTGGTCGTTCTGCCTTTCGCGCTGGCTCGCTGGCACCGTTCGCCTGCGTCGGTCCGCGAGACGGGGGGGGCGGCGTTGATCGGCGTCACCATGCTGGTGGCCAGTCAGGCGCTCGCAATCTGGGGCACGCATTTTCTGCCGGCAGGGGTGGCCGCGATATTCGGCTCGTCTTCGCCGCTCTTTCTGGCGTTGTTCGCATGGGCGGTGTTTCATCGGCCGCTGAGCGGCCGTCAGGTCGCCGGGGTCGCCATCGGCTTTGCCGGTCTCGCGCTGATGGGCTGGACCTCTGCTACCGGCGGCGACTTCCGGCCGATGGGCGCCGCACTTGCGCTTGCCGGGACGGCCGCGTGGGCAGCCGGGTCGCTACTTGCGCCGCGACTGGCGTTGCCTCGCGACCCCGTCATCGGCCTGGCGATACAGCTGATATCGGCCGGTGCGGTGCTCGGCGCGATCGTCGCCGTGTCGGGGATCGCTGCGACGACGCACCTTGCGCGCGTATCGCCGGCAGCATGGGCTGCACTCGCGTTTCTCGTCGTGGCGAGCACGCTGATCGGTTACGCCGTGTTCCTGACGCTCAACGCCCAGGTCTCGACGACGCTCGCCAACACCTTCAACTATGCGGCGCCGGTGATCGCGCTGGGTCTCTCGGCGCTCTTGCTGCACGAGCCGTTGACGCGCGTGAAGCTGATTGCCGGCGGCATCGCGTTGGTTGGGGTGGCGCTGATGATCGATCGCAAGTAGCTCGGCGAACGGCAGCCCTTTCACCTTCGGCAAACCGCTGAAATCAACCGGAGCCTCGGATCATGACGGAGACATCTCGACACTCGCTGGTATCGCGCACGCTCGACATGACGGGTCGGCCGACGCACTATCTCGAGAGTGGGCCGGCCGACGGGCCGCCGATATTTTTTCTGCACGGCTGGCCGAGCTTGAGCTTGATGTGGCGCGCCCAGATGGAAGCCTTTGCCGCCGACGGCTGGCACTGCGTCGCGCCGGACCTGCGCGGCTACGGCGGCTCTTTTGCGCCTGAAGCCAACGACGCCTATACCATCGAGGCCGTTGTGACGGACATGACCGAACTCCACGATCATCTCGGCGGCGAGCCCGCGATCTGGGTGGGGCACGACTGGGGTAGCGTCGTGGCCGCCGAGTTGTCCGCACATGAGCGCGAGCGCAGCCGTGGCGTCGTGCTGACGTCGCTGGCATATCAACCCGACGGGCACGCGCTGAGCACCGTCGTTCCACTGATCGACCGGACGATTTATCCTGCCGACGCGTATCCCGATGGCCAGTGGGACTACTACCGCTACTACACGACGCATTTCGACGCGGCGGTGGCCGACCTGGATGCGGACCGGGCAGCATCGCTGGCATCGATTTTTCGACCGGGCGACCCTGACTGCATCGGCAAGGTGTCGCCGAATGCGGGCGTCACGCGCAATGGAGGGCGTTTCGGTGCCGCGCATCGTGCGCCGCCGACTCCCCCCGATCCGGCTCTGTGGCCGCCGGCGGACTTTGAAGCGCTGGTAGCGTCGTTCGATACGCATGGCTTCCGTCCCGCCTGCGCGTGGTATCTGAACGATGAGGCCAACCTCGCTTACGCACGCAGCGCGCCGGATGGCGGCCGTCTGTCGCAGCCGGTGCTGTTCGTCAACGGCGAATTCGATCAGATTTGCAGCATCACCGGAAATCGCCAGGGCGACCCCATGCGTGCGGCATGCGCGGACCTGACCGTGACGACGATGCCGGCCGGGCATTGGTTACCGCTGGAATGCAAGGCCCGCCACATCGAAGCGATCCGCGCCTGGCTTCGGAGCAAAAACCTTTGATGCAGCGAGACATCGCTCGGACCGCGAACCGTAAAATGTCGGGGTGAGCACCGGCCGCTACGGCGGCGTCAGATATGGTCAGCGACACATGGATCCGAAGATGGGCTGGATTGATCGAATCAACGCACGACTGACCCGCTTCGCCCGCCGCCATGAGCCATCCAGGTACATCGAGACCGACGGCGTGCGGCTGGTTTCCCCGAACGGCACGGAAAAGCGGCTGCCCTTCGCTGCGCTCGTCGGCGCGCGGGCCGAACTGCGCGACATCTTCGTGGGCGACATCGTTGTCCTGATGCTGCGCTTCGACGACGGCACGTGCGTCGAGTTCGGGCAGGACGATCCGAACTGGTGGGCGCTGATGGAAGGGCTCGACCGCTCCGGCCGCATCGCCAGGCCCTCCGCCGAATGGCAGCTCGAGGTGATCGCCGCCTCGGGCGATTCTGCCGCCATCGACTTGATGTAGCGAACCTGGCGATATCGGCGTGCTCTGCGCCAACGCGGAGCGCGCCGAGATGGCCGTTCACCGACCGTCATGGACGCACCATTCCCGCCGGCGGCGCGGGATCGAGGCCCTGGGCCTTCAGATGCACCCATACCTTCACCTTGAAAGGATAGACCGGGCTGTCGGGCAAGGTGGCGCCCGGGATCCTGAATGTCTCGACCAGGCCGGCCGCTGCCTTGGGCGTATCGGTACGGGCGCCGAGCTCGATCAGCCGCCATACGACATCCCAGTCCGCGCCCCACGCAGCATCCACCACCATCGGCTGTCCGTCGACCTCTGCATCGATATCAGCGCCGCGCGCGTGCAGATAGGTGATCGCGTCGAGGTTGCGATCGTTGAGGAAACGTACGATCACCGGATCGCCATCCGGGCGCACCGCATTGGGATTGCCGCCGCCATCGAGCACCATCGCGAGCAGCGATGGATCGCGCCGATAGGCATTGACCGCGAGCGAAACCGCGCTGTCCCCGTCGGCATCACGCAGGTTCGGATCGGCATGGTGCGCGATCAGCGCCGCGGCTGCCTTTTTGCGATGGGTAGCGACGGCGAATTCGAGCGGCGTGACGTTGCGGGCGCCGCGCGCATTGACCGAGGCCCCGCCGGCGATCGCGCGCGCGACGGCGGCGGGATCGTCGGCCTCGATCGCTTGCTCCAGCGGGATGTCGGGTCCGCTGAATTGCATGTCCGCACTGCTCGCTGACACGGGAGCGTAACCGGCGACGATCGACAGCGCCAGCAGCCACGCGCGCCACCTTGCCCCGCCGATGCGCTTCAACCGTACATCTGCCAAAACGCCTGCATCTCCGTGCGGATGCGCGTCCCTGGCGGTGATCATCTGGTCGACGGTGTTCATGACGTCCTGGCGCTCGGCTGAAAGGCGATTTTTCCTGGCTGGTATTGCCGATGCTTTCGTACGGTGGCGAATGGCGGCCACGCACGTGGCATCGGCCACGGGTGCCTGCCGGCGGCGGCGAGCAAGCGTGTGACGATCCGCTGGAAACGGATCGCGACGCTTCGTCTTTGCGGCTACCGGTCGGGCCATCCGAGCGTCTGTGCCCGGTCGAGCGAGGCTCGCACGACGAGGCGATGGAAAGGCGCGATCACGCCGAGATAGGCGCGGCCCAGCAAACGATTGTAGAAGACGAGCGTCGTGAGTATCAGTTGCCGGGGCCGATCCTCGGCGGCAGGCTGCACGAGAACCGACACGCGGAAATCGAGATGGGCGTCGTCCTCGCCCAGAATGATCTCGTCTTCGTGCCGTTCGAACACGCGGAAAATACTGAGCCGGTCGTCCTTCGCGGCTTTCAGGTCGATCGTCGTTTTAAGGCCGAAGGGCCGGACGGCCATGTCGCGAACTCCCTGCAGCATGGCGATCCACTGGGGTTGTCCTGCAAAGATGTATCGCGCGAGAGACTCTGCGTCGTTGCAGGCCGTCGCCGGCAACTCCACCGAAAACGCGTCGACAAAATCGGCGGTACCGTACGACCGGCTCAGCCTCGAGGTCGCCGGCGGGCCGACCTGCTTGGCCTTTTTCGGTTGCTTCTGCATGCCCACTCTCCATGCATTCAAGTTGTCCGGCTGCCTCGGTGCGCCCCGAATGCACGCAGTCGAGAGAATGCGCGACGTGTTCCTGCTCGAGCCGAAGCAAACCGATCGTGGTGGTCCGGCAACGAGCATCGGACCGGATCACCGCTCCGGAGCGGCCCACCTTTGGACGCTGACCTCTGCCAGCGCTTCGAATACAGCCGGCGTGCGTTCAAGGCGGGCGATCGTTCGTGCGCCTTCGAGGGCGGCCACCAATGCGGCCGCGGCGGAGGATGCGCGCGCGGGAGTGAAACCGCACCCCCTGAAATGCTCGGCAATAATCGCGGTCGATTCGGCAAATCCACGCGCCACGCGTTGGGTCAGCTCGGCGTCGAGCGCGGGCAGCTCGTTCGCGAGATTCTGCATCAGACATCCATACTGGAAATCGGAGGCGACCATTTCGGCCGCGAACGCGCTGAAAATTCGATGAACGAAATTCAGCGCATTGCCCGCCGTACTCGCCGAGATATCCCGTAATACAGCCATTCGCTTCGCAACATAATTATCGATTGCTTCTTCTGCGAGTTGCGCCTTGCCCCGCGGGAAATGAAAGTAGAACGACCCTTTAGGCGCGCCGCTTTCTTCGAGTATCTGGGTCAAGCCGGTCGCAGTGTAGCCCTGGATGCGGAATAGTCGCTCTGCCGTGGCAATGGCGCGAGCGCGCGCGTCAGTCTTGCGTGTCATGCCGACAACCTACCACGTTCCGCTTGACGCCGCTATGGCGATCACCATAGTATGGTGATCGCCATATATCGGAGATGACCGATGTCCCGTAACTCGATCAAGCCATCGGCATCCCGACGAGCGATGTTGGCGATGGGCGCGGCCGGCCTGGTTGCGGCGTTACTTCGACCGGCCCGCGCAACCCCTCAGGGAGGAACTGATTTGGCCACGTCGACATATGGCGAAGGAACGCTTCCCGGCGGGGTTCGCTCACGCATGATCCATGGGGTCAACGGCCTCGATGTCCATATTCTCGAGGCCGGTTACGAAAGTCCCGGCCGGCCGCTCGCGCTGCTTCTGCACGGCTTTCCGGATCTGGCTTACGGTTGGCGACACCTTCTCCCGATCCTGGCTGACGCCGGATATCACGTCGTTGCGCCCGATCAGCGGGGTTTCGGGCGCACCACCGGTTGGGTGAACGACTATGACGCCCCGCTGGAGCCATTCGGTTTTTCCTGAATATGACGCGCGATGCCCTCGGGCTGGTTTCAGCGTTGGGATATCGGCGCACGACGATGCTCGTCGGGCACGACCTCGGCTCGCCGGTCGCGGCCTATTGCGCGCTGGCGCGACCGGACGTCTTTCCGTCGGTGGTGCTGATGAGCGCACCGTTTCCCGGTCCGCCGGCCTTTCCGTTCGACACCGCGCAAAACGACGCATCGTCGGCTCGTCCGAACACCGAGAACCAGAAGCTGGCGGCCGCGCTGGCATCGCTCGACCCGCCGCGGGAGTATTACCAGCAATACCTGAGCACACGGCAGGCGAACGACGACATGTGGCACCCGCCTCAAGGCCTGCACGCCTTTCTTCGTGCGTTCTTCCATGTCAAGAGCGCGGACTGGCCGGGAAACCAGCCGTATCGGTTGAAGGCGCGGACCGCCACGGAGTTTGCACGAATGCCCACCTATTACGTCATGGATCTCGGCAAGACGATGCCCCAGACCGTCGCGCCATTCCAGCCGTCCGCCGCCGAGGTCCGGGCCTGCAAATGGCTCACCGAACCGGAACTCGCGGTGTACACGGCGGAGTATGGCCGCACGGGATTTCAAGGCGCCCTGCAGGCTTATCGCGTCTTTTCCGATCCTGATCTGAACGCCGAGTTGCGCCTGTTTTCGGGCAAGACGATCGATGTCCCATCGCTCTTTATTGGCGGAAAGAGCGATTGGGGTACTTATTCGGCACCGGGCGCGCTCGAATTGATGAGGACGAAGGCGACGACGAGAATGAGTCGCATCGAGCTGATCGATGGCGCCGGGCACTGGATTCAGCAGGAGCAACCGGGTCGGCTCGGCGAGCTGCTGCTCGCCTTCGCCAAGGATGTCGATGCGGCGGAGCGTGCCGGCGATTAGTTCGAGAGCGGCCGCCGTCATGGCATCGGCTTCCGGCCCCGCGGCCTTCGATCGCCGAGTGAAACGTGAAGGACAACGGACGAACGCAGCGGCCGAACCGGCGGCGCGCATTCGTCCCGGGCCGCGCCGGATGCCGGAACGCCGGCGGCCCGCGCCGGATCAGAACCGCGTACTGAATCCGATCCGCGCGATCGACTGCAATGCGCCGCTCGACGCGCCGTTCGCGTCCATCACGCCGTTGATCTGCGCGTGGCTGCCGCGGCTTGCGCGTTGATGCACGCCCGCGACGTACACCATCGTGCGCTTGGACAGCCAGTACTGCACGGCAGCGAGCAACTGGTGCGCGTGCGCGTTGTCGAGCGTGTCGTTGCCTTTCATGTACGTGTAGCTCGCGCCGATCACCCATATCGGCGATGGCCGCCACGTGGCGCCGGCTTCTGCCGACCACGCGCCCGCGCCATTCTGCGCGTTGTGCACGGTCGTGAAGAGCGCCTTCCCGGTGACCGTGCCGACCGTGTAGTGCACGCCCGCGCCCCAGTTGCGCACGCTGGTGGGCGGCAGTCCGCCGGCCGCGCCGTATTTCTGGTTCGTATAGGCGGCGCCCGCGCCGAACGGGCCGTTGTCGTAGCTGGCGCCCGCGCTGACCGTGTTGTTCGCGCCGATCGATCCCGCGATGTTGCCGAAGCCGTACAGCGCGCCGACGGTCAGGCCCGACAGCGACGGGCTCGTGTACTTGACCGAATTCGCGACGCGATTGCTGCCGGCGACGCGGTCCCAGTCGAATGCGCCGGTCGGGTTGTTCGGCAGCGCGAGCCGGTCGAACGGCCCGTTGCGAAAGCCGTACAGGCCGACGAGGTCCTGCGCGATCTCGTTGCCGCCGGCAGCCAGCGAATCGACCATGAACTCGTACTGGTTGCCGAGTGTCAGCGTGCCGTATCGGTCGTTCTGCAACCCGACATAGGCCGTGCGCGCGAACAGCCCGCCGCCGATGATCGAGCCGTTGCCGAGCGAATACTGGTTGACGAGCCGGAAGATCGCACGCGTGCCCGCGCCGAGATCCTCCTTGCCTTCGAAGCCGAGCAGGTTCGGAAAGAAGATGTTGTCGTCGAATTTCGCGGCGCCGTGGCCGCCTTGATTGCCGACGTAGCTGAGGCCGGCATCCATCAGCCCGAACATCGTCACGCTGCTTTGAGCGAGCGCAGCGGCCGGAAGCGTGCAGGCCGCGAGTGCCAGAAAGGTCTTTTTCGTCATCTCCAGATGCTCCTCACATGGTCCGATCGAGTCGGATATTTTTTGTCGGACTACTGATTGATATGAAGAAAACCGAACCGAGCACCCGGTTCGGCGACAGTCGAAGAGCGCCGCGCAACGTGCATCGGCAGGTTGCTTCGATCCGCCGATGCGCCGCGCGCGGGCGCGCTAGACCGTCGAATACCCGCCGTCCACCGGTACGATCGCGCCGGTGACGAACGACGCGGCGGGCGAGCACAGGAACAGGATGACTTCCGCGACTTCGTCGGCCGTGCCCCAGCGCCCGAGCGGCGTGCGCTCGAGGATGCGGCGCGACGCCTGCGTGTCGGCCATCAGAGCGCTGCTGAGCGGCGTGTCGATCCAGCCGGGTGCGACCGCGTTCACGCGGATGCCGCGATCGGCCCACGCTTGCGCGAGCGAGCGCGTGAGTTGCGCGATGCCGCCCTTGCTCGCGCTGTATGCGGGCCGGTCCTTGCTGCCGAAGTACGTGTACATCGACGCGATATTGACGATGCTGCCGCCGTTCGCCGCCAGCGCGGGCCGCGCGGCGTCGGATGCGCGCATGACCGACGTCAGGTTCACGTTCAGCACGTGCTCGAACTGGTCCAACCGGTACTCGTCCGCGTGGCGGCTGATGCCGACGCCGTTGACGAGCACGTCGAGCAGCGGCAGCGCGGCGATCGTGCGCGTCAGGGCGG
Source organism: Burkholderia sp. MSMB1078WGS (assembly GCF_001528895.1). Lineage (NCBI taxonomy): Bacteria > Pseudomonadati > Pseudomonadota > Betaproteobacteria > Burkholderiales > Burkholderiaceae > Burkholderia > Burkholderia sp. MSMB1078WGS. The sequence goes on from NZ_LPDI01000037.1 coordinate 13,580, forward strand.
CGCCGTCGGCCACGTCGAGTTCGACGCAGCGGATGCCGGCATGCACGGGCGCATGCGGGCCGGCCGCGCCGAGCCCCAGCGCGACGACCGATGCGCCGGCCTGGGCGAAGCGCAGCGCGGTGCGCGCGCCGATGCCCGATGTGCCGCCCGTCACGACGACCGACTGCCCGTCAAACGCCCACTGACGATTCATGCTCGACACTCCCGGTGGTGGAGGCGCGACGGGCCGGCCGCTGCGCGGGTGAAACGAGGATCTTGATCTGTGTGCGGTCGGCGAGCAGTGCGTCGAAGCCGTCGGCGACGGCATTCTCGAGCGAGACGGTGCGCGTGACGATCGACGTGAGGTCGAGCGCGCCCGACGCGACGATGCGCAGGAGGTCTTCGTACGCATGCCGATAGCCGACGCTCGCGGTGAAGGTCAGCTCGTCGTTGACCGCGCGAAACGCGTCGAAACCCGCGTGCGGCATCAGGCCGACCATCACGACGCGACCGCCCTTGCGCAGTGCCCGCATCGCCGATTCGAACGTGGCCTGCAATCCGGCCGCTTCGAAACTCGTATCGACGCCGAGCCCGCCCGTGGCCGTGCGAATCGCGTCCTGCAACGCGGACGCATCGAGCCCGCGCGCATCGAACGCATGCGTCGCACCGAAGCGGGTGGCGGCCGCGAGCCGTTCGGGCGACACGTCGACGGCGACGATCGTCGTCGCGCCCTGCAGCTTCGCGAGCATGATCAGCAGCAGGCCGATCGGCCCGAGCCCGAACACCGCGCAGGTCTCGCCGAGGCGCAGCTCGCCGCGCCGCAGCGCGTGCAGCGCCACGGCGGCCGGCTCCATCACCGCGGCCTGTTCGAGGCTCACGCCGTCGGGCAGGCGGTGCAGCATGTAGGCCGGCACGACCGCGAAGTCGGCCATCCCGCCGTCGCCCATCAGTCCGGCAAAGCCCATCGACACGCACAGGTTGTACGAACCCGAGCGGCAGTACGCGCACTGGCTGCAGCGATACTCGGGCTCGACCGCGACGCGGTCGCCCGTGCGCAGCGTCGTCACGCCTTCGCCGATTTCGACGACGGTGCCGCAGAACTCGTGGCCGAGCGTCAGCGGCGCGGTGCGGCGCGACAGCGGATGCGGCGTGTCGACCGGAATCGCGTGCGGGCCGTCCGCATATTCGTGCAGGTCGCTGCCGCAGATGCCGCAATACGCGACCGCGATGCGCACGTCGCCGGGGCCGACGCGCGGCGTGTCGATTTCCACGAGACGGACGTCGCGCGGGCCATGCCATTGAAGTGCGCGCATGTCAGCGTCCTCCGAGGTTCTGCGCATCGAGGCGGCCGGCGGCGGCGCCTGCGAGCGCGCGCTTGCGCAGCACGGCCGGCGCGGTTTCGACGAGGCCGAACGACAGCACGCACGCGAGGATCGCGCCGGCGGACGACGTCCACATCGCGAACTGCAGGCCGTACCTGTCCGCCGCGAAGCCGGCGACGGTGGGCGCGACGAAGCCGCCAATCAGCTCGCCGGCGCCCATGATCAACCCGAGCGCGCTCGCAATTGCGTGCGGCGGCACCGTTTCGGCCGGGATCGTCGCCATGAACAGCGTGAAGCAGCCGAGGCCCGTGTATGTGACGAACACGAGCGCGCCGAGCGCCCAGACCGAGCCGACGTGGATCAGCACGACGGGGCACACGGCCGCGATCAGCGCGAACACGATCATCGTCGGCTTGCGGCCGATCCGGTCGGAGATTGCCGGCACCGCGAAGCCCCAGAACACCCACGCGGCGCCGAGGCAGGTCATCACGACGCCCATGTCGGACGGCGACAGACGGCGGCTTTCCACGAGGAACACCGGCGCGAACGAGATGATCACGACGAACCACGTGAGGAAGAAGCAACTGATCAGCACGCACAGCAGGATGTTGCGTTCCTTCAGCAGCGCCCAGCGGCTGACCGCCGCGCCGCCGGCGGCCGGTGCCGCGGCGATATCGGCCTGCGCGCGGCGCACGCCGCCCGGCGGTACTTCGCGCACCCAGCGCCAGATGCAGAACGCGATCAGGAAGCCCGGAATGCACGACACGTAGAACGCCTCGCGCCAGCCGTATGCGGTGGCGATGCCGATCACGACTGGCGGGCCAATCATCGCGCCGAGCAGGCCGGCGGCCGAGCCTTGCAGCAGGCCCATGTTCAGCCCGCGGCGAGTCGGCGTCGAACTCTCGACCATCAGCGATTGCGACAACGGCAGCACGGGGCCTTCGGCGATGCCCATCAGCGCGCGAAACGCGATCAGGCTCGCGAAGCCGCCGACGAGGCCCGACAGCGCCGAGCACACGGAAAAGCCGAGCACGGCCGCGATCAGCAGTGGCTTGCGCGTGCCGCGCGCGTCGGACCATGCGCCGGTGGCGGCGCCCGACAGCGCCCACGTGAGCGCCAGCGCGGACGACACCATGCCGAGCTGCGTGTTCGTCAGGTGCAGCTCGGCCGACATGAACGGAAACAGGAACGACAGCGCGAGGCGGTCGAAGAACACGAAGCCGAACGTCATGAACAGGATGAGCAGCAGCCTGTTCTCGTACGTCCATGCGGGGCGGGAGGAGGACGGGGAAATCATCGCGAGCCTCGCTGCGCGTCAACGGAACAGCTTCTCGATCGCTTGCGCGCCGAGGCCGACCTTCTCGTAATGCGCCTTGCACATCGCGATGTACGAATGCACGTCGAAGTAGCCGTCGGGATTGCCGGCGTCGTCGAGCCAGATCAGCGGGCCCTTGACGATGAAGAACGCGCGCATCGGCTCGGGGTGATCGAACGCGACGAGCGTGTGGCCTTCGCCCGGCGTCTCGTACACGAAATCGCCGCGCGTCGCGGTCCATTCGTGTTCGAGGTAGCCCCATTTCCCCGACAGCGTGTACGCGAACACCTCGTGCGGGTGATAGTGCCGGTTCACGAGCCCGGCTTCCTTCGCCATCAGGATGTCGCACCATTTGTTCTGCGACGGCGAGATCCACAGCGGCCGCGACGAAACCGTTTCGGTGAACGGAACGTAATAGCGTTCGTCGTCGGTGGCCGCGTTCGGGACGTAGGCTTCGGGCAGCGCATCGGGCTTGAACGGATTGGCAATCGCAGGGATGTTTTGCCAGAATTCGGATACGGCTTTGTCGACCACGGTGTGTCTCCTGGTGTATGGGTGTCGTGGGCTCGACTTTAGCCAGCCGGTGCGCGCCGCTCTTGACTGGGCTGGACGAATTGCTTGACCGCGCCGGACATTGCATCGCACCAAAAACCAGACGGACCATCCCCCAATCCGTGCCGCTGCGCACGACAGGCGCCAGCAGGAGGCGACGTGACGAATTCGACCGTTTTTTCCCGCACGCGAGGCTCGACGGCCGACGTGCCGGCGCGCGACAGGATGGCGTACTGGGATGCGTTCAACGCGGCGACGCTGGTCGGCCTGCGCTGCTCGTCGCTGTCGCCGGCCGGGCTCGACGTCGAGAAGACCGACATCGCGCTGCCGGGCCTCGGCATTGCCGACATCAGCGGGCAGGATCACGTGATCGAGCGCAGCCCCGCGCTGGTGCGCCAGTTGCCGAAGGAGTCGCTGTTCGCGTGCCAGATCGTGAGCGGGCGCGCATATTTCATCCAGCGCGATCGATGCCTCCTGGCGGAAGCCGGCGATGTCGTCGTCTACGACACGCGCGTGCCGTATCTGTTCGGATTCCTGACGCCGATGCGGCAACTGCTGATCGATATCCCGATCGCGACATTCGACGACCGGCTCGATGCGGAACTCGCCGCGCTGCCGCTGCGGATCGCGCCGAAGCCGGGCGCGGGCGCGATGCTCGGCGCGACGTTGCGCGCGAGCGTCGAGCGATTCATGAAGACGCCGGTCGAGCGCGACGCCGAGCGGTTCGCCGAGCACACGCGCACGCTGATCGCGGAGCTCATCGACGCCGAAGTGAACGGTGCGGGCGCCTCGCGCGCGTCGCTGTCGTATCTGCTGACCGCGAAGCAGTACATCGCGACGCATCTCGGCGAGCCGGAACTTGCGCCGCAGGCCGTCGCCGATGCGGTCGGGCTGTCGCTGCGGCATCTGGGCCGCCTCTTCGCGGCCGAAGGCGAGTCGATCACGCAGCACATCTGGTCGGAACGGCTGTCGCACGCGCATCGCGAGCTGACGGATGCGCGGCTGCGCAAGACGCGCATCGGCGAGATCGCGTTTCGCTGGGGGTTTTCGAGCCAGGCGCACTTCAGCCGCGCGATCCGCGAGCGCTACGGCGCGTCGCCGATGGCGCTGCGCGATGCGGTGCGTGCGGCCGCGGAGTGATGCCGGTTTTCCGAGGGTTCGGCGGCGCGGTCGACGCAAGCGGCCGTGCGAGTCAAGACGTCCGCGCGGCCGCGGGGTAAGCGCTGCCGGTTGACTTCGACGAAGACGACGGCAGCCTGCCTGCCGTCGCCACGGACTTCAGGGCGCGCTGGCTTCGTCGATCCGGCGGATGTCGTCCTGATCGAGCGTGACGCGGATCGCTTCGCCGAGCAGCGCGAGCTGCGCGAGCGACGTCGCGCTCGCGATCGGCGCGGTGATCGTCGGCCGCGCGATCTGCCACGCGAGCGCGATCGCGGCCGGCTGCGTGCCGTGCTTCTCAGACACGGCGTCGAGCGCGGCGAGGATGCGCAGGCCGCGTTCGTTCAGATACCCGGCGACGCGATCGCCGCGCACGCTCTTCTTCAGGTCGGCCTCGCTGCGGTACTTGCCCGACAGGAACCCGCTCGCGAGCGCGTAGTAGTTGACGACGCCGAGTTTCAGGTCGCGCACGACCGGCTCGAGATCGCGTTCGTAGTCGGCGCGGTCGAGCAGGTTGTATTCGGGCTGGATGACCTGGTAGGCGGGCAGCCCGTCGCGCGCGCTGATCGCGGCGGCTTCGCGCAGGCGCGCGCCGCTGTAGTTCGACGCGCCGATGATGCGCACCTTGCCAGCGTCGATCAGCGTCTGATATGCGCCGAGCGTTTCTTCGAGCGGAGCCGTGTCGGCGAGATCGCGGTGCGAGAAATACAGGTCGATGTAGTCGGTCTGCAGGCGGCGCAGCGAATCGTCGACGGCCTTCAGGATGTTGTCTTTCGACAGCCCCGCGCGTGCGTCGAGCAGGCCGACCTTGGTCGCGATCACGACCTGCTCGCGCTTGCCGGAGCGCTTCAGCCACTTGCCGATGATCGTTTCCGATTCGCCGCCGTGGTTGCCAGGAACCCAGGCCGAATAGACGTCGGCCGTGTCGATGAAGTTGATGCCGGTATCGGCGAGCGCGTCGAGCAACGCGAACGATGCGTTTTCGTCGACGGTCCAGCCGAAGACGTTGCCGCCGAACGCGAGCGGCGAAACCTGGATGCTGGAGGTGCCTAGGGTGCGATGTGCCATGTTCTGCTCCGATATCTGCGGGTGACGGGGTGGGACTGCGCGACGTGAAGCCGGTCGCGTTGAGACGGCGAAGCGCGTGGCGAGGTTCCGCCGGCGTCGCTCCAACCTGCAGGTTTTGCGCTCGCGTGCCGGCATGGTGGACGACGCGACGTCATCATGGCGGCGAGAGTCGTTCGAGCGCCGGTCCGGGCACGCACAAAATATTGTATTTATTACCGATTTTCGTGAAGGATTCGGGAAATGACGCAGCGCGCAAGAGGACGATCTGCTCGCCGCCTGCTATCCGTACACGTTGTTCGAGCGGCTGCGTGCCGACAAGCCCGCGATGCTCGCGTCGTTGCCGGCCACGCAGCATGACGGCTTCGTGCGCGATCAACTGGCACACTGCCGGGCGCACGGCACCGAAAGCGGCGTCGCTGCTGATCTATTGCGAACCGCGGTACGGCGTGCGCTTCGACGAGGATCCGGCGATGGCGGCCGTGTTCGACGCGGCTGCGCAGGGGGAGGCATTTCCGGAGACGCTGGCGCGGGTGCCGGCGGAGGATTGGCGGCGGATGCGGGAAGCGGCCGCGTGATGGCGCCTTCGCAACGCGACTCGAATGAAATCGACTGGAAGAAAAGGAAATTCAATATGAACCGCTGCCGGATCACCTTGCTGTTCGTGATGGTTTTTTCCGCGGCTGCGTGTAGCAAGAGCGTGAACGATGCCGAAAAGGACAGTCTTGCGCCCGGCGAAGTGAATAAATGGAACGACCCGAACTACGACATCATCACCGCCGGATCTTTCAACTATACGGATTACGACATCTACGGCGTCTATCTGCTGCCGCCGGACAAGAACAGTCTCGACGATGCGGCAAGCGCCGATGGGGCAAGTGCCACGCCGCGGAGCGCGACACACTGGACAGGCGGCGGTGGGCAAAGGCCGAGCGTCGCATGGGATTTTCGATGGACCACGCCTCGCAAGTTCAAGGTGTGGTGGGAGCGTGTGGTCGACAAGCGCGCATTGGAAGCCTCGTCCCCCGATTACGACGAATACACGCATCGCGAAACCCGACCCGGGATGGCATGGTGTGAAGGCGAGATCACGATCACGCGCGCGCCCGTCAAGGGCAAGAGCGGCGGCATTGTGCTGCACTTCTTCCCCGACGGCCGGGTGGAAGGCGACATGGATTTCGGAGTCGACGGCCCGGACCCGAAGGTGACCCTTTCGAAGCGCGACACGCAGCGCAAGCTGACCGATCGCGCCTGCCTGAAGGAAATTCCCAATCCGTTCTATGGGCGCAAGAAGCCGGCCCAGTGGAATTGACGCTGGACGCCCGACAGGAACAGGAGCGTAACCGCCCTCATTCGACGCATCACCGATATCACGCCGGTCGAGGATTCGATCCGCAGGATACCGCGACGCCCCCTCCCTACCGCAACTGCACGGCCGCGAGAAACAGCACCATGCTGCCGATCGCGCCATCCAGCACGCGCCACGCGACCGCCTTGCGGAACCACGGCGCCAGCAATCGCGCGCCATAGCCGAGCCCGACGAACCACACGACGCTGGCCGTCATCGCGCCGATCGCGAACGCGAGCCGCCCGCCTTCCGGCTCGCGCGCGCCGGCCGTGCCGATCAGCAGGAACGTGTCGAGATATACGTGCGGGTTGAGCCACGTGAACGCGAGCGTCATCAGCACGATCGCGAGCGCGCTCTGCGGCGGCGGTGCGACCGCGTCGCCGCGCACGTCGAGCGTGTCGTGGCCCGGCTTGAACGCCCGGCGCAGCGCGTTGATGCCGAACCATGCGAGATACGCGAGGCCGACGTACAGCACCGCATGGACGAAGGTCGGATAGCGTTCGACGAGCACCGATGCGCCGCCGACGCCCGCGCCGATCAGGATCATGTCGGACAGCGCGCACAGCAGCACGATCTTGCCGACGTGCGAGCGCATGATGCCCTGGCGCAGCACGAACGCATTCTGCGCGCCGATGGTGACGATGAGCGACGCGCACAGTGCGGCGCCGTGGGAAAAAGCGAGCCAGTTCATGATGAGGGGACAGCCGTGGAAGCAGTAGACGAATGAATCGGGTAGCGCTAGTCTGCGAGCAGCACGGAAATAAGAGAAGCTAATTCACCTAATGCAGATTAAGGAAATCTAATGCTGGACTACGCGTTGCTCGACGCGCTCGCGGCCGTGATCCGCCACGGCTCGTTCGAGCGGGCGGCCCAGGAGCTGAATGTCACGCCGTCGGCGGTGTCGCAGCGCGTGAAGCTGCTGGAGGAGCGGGTCGGCAGCGTGCTGGTCAAGCGCGGGCAGCCGTGCGTCGCGACCACGTCGGGCGCGCTGCTGTGCCGGCATACCGAACGCGTGCAGTTGCTGGAAGCCGAACTGAGCGGCCGGATGCCGGCGCTACCGGGCCAGATCGCGAGCGCGTGGCCGACGTTGCGCGTGGCCGTCAACGACGACAGCGTCGCGACGTGGTTCATCGACGCGGTCGGGCCGTTCTGCACGGAACGCGAGACGCTGCTCGACCTCGTGATCGACGATCAGGATTACACGGCCTCGCGCATCCGCGACGGCAGCGTGCAGGGGGCCGTGACCGCGCAGGCTGAGCCGATCCAGGGATGCCGGTCGGAGCGGCTCGGGCGGATCCGCTATCGCGCGGTGTGCTCGCCGGCGTTTTACGCACGTTATTTCGACGCGGGGATCACGCGCGATGCGCTGCGCCGCGCGCCGTGCGTGATGTTCAATCCGAAGGACGGGTTGCAGGCGCGCTTCATCCGGCGCGTGACGCGCGCGGATCTCGATCCGCCGCAGCACTGGATACCGCACGTCGCGGGCTATTTGCGCGCATGCGAAACGGGATTGGGATGGGGGATGTGCCCGGACCGGATGGTCGATCGCCAACTGGCAGCGGGTGAGTTGATCGACATGTCGCGCGGGCGAACCATCGACATCGATCTGTACTGGCAGAGCTGGCGTCTGTCGATCGGCTGGCTCGACGATTTCAGCGCGGCGCTGAAGGCGCGTGCCGCGCTGTTTCTCGATTGACCGGCGACGCGATGCGGGCGGCGCGCGAGGCGCGCGCCGTGCGGTGTCAGAGGTGCTTCAGGCCGTCGAAGTCGACGATCTGCACGTGGCGGCCCTGCATTTCGATCAGGCCGCGCTTCTGGAATTTCGACAGCGTGCGGCTGACCGTTTCGAGCGTCATGCCGAGATAGCTGCCGATGTCTTCACGCGTCATCCGCAGGTTGAATTCCGACGGCGAGTAGCCGCGCTTCAGGTAGCGCGACGAAACGTCGAGCAGGAAAGCGGCGACGCGCTCTTCGGCGTTCAGCGAACCGAGCAGCATCGTCTGCGACGTTTCGCGCACGATCTGTTCGCTCATCAGCTTGTGCATGCGCAACTGCATCGAGCCGGCTTCCGAGCACAGCGCCTTGAGCGCGCTGTACGGAATCACGCAGACCGAGCTGTCCTCCAGCGCGACCGCGGTGCGCGGATGCGTGTCGTCGCAGATGCCGTCGAGGCCGAGCGCTTCGCCGGCGAGGTGCAGGCCCGTGACCTGTTCGCGGCCGTCGTGACGCGTCGCGACGGTTTTCAGCGACCCCGAGCGCACCGCGTACAGGTTGTCGAATGCGTCGCCTTCGCGAAACAGCGCTTCGCCGCGCTTGACCGGGCGTGCCGCGCAGATGACCGACTCGAGGCGGCTGAGCGCTTCGGGCGCCAGGCCCTGCGGCATGCACAGGTGCCGCATCGCGCACGACGAGCAGTGCGGGGCCTGGCGGGGAGCCCAGCTACCGGCATGGGGCGTGGCGGCGGGGCGGGTGGCGACGGGCGTCAGCATGATCGTTTACTCCGGCGTTGAATCGACGAAATCATTGTCCCACCGCAAGTTGCCGCTGTCGGGTGACAAAACGTCGCGACCGGCCACGCCCGCCGAACGCCGCTCAGGCGGCCGGCTCGTCCGCGTTGGCGGCCGCCGGAATCAGCAATACGGGCAGCGTCGCGTGGCGCACGCATTGTTCGGCGATGCTGCCGAGCACGAGGCGGCGGAAGCCGCGGCGGCCGTGCGTGCCGAGCACGAGCAGATCGGCACCGAACGCTTTCGCGCCGTCGAGGATCAGCGACGATACGTCGTTGAGCGACGTCGCTTCATTCAGCCGCGTTTCGCCTTTCACGCCGGCGGCCTGCATCAGCTTCGCGAAATCCTGCGCGAGCGCGTTGCCCTGCGCGACGAGCTGATCGCGCAGCACGGACGGATCGTAGCCAGGCACGTTGTAGTAGATCGCGGCGTTCTCGACGACGTAGAACGGCTGCAGCTCCGCGCCGTGCGCTTTCGCGAGCGCCAGCGCGGCATCGAACGCATGGCGGGACGTGTCGCTGCCGTCGACGGCAACCAGAATACGCTTGTACATAGTGTCTCCGAGTGGCGGGTTGAAACGAAGTCGGCCGGATGGCCGATCGGGCCGGGCAATGCGCAATGCTGCGAGGCAGAGTAAACCAACGCGCACGAACGTGCAGCGAGATGCCCGCCGTGCCGTGCGGCCTCGCCGTTCCTGTTGCTGTCGCGCATGGCCATGCGTGCGATGCATGCTGCACCGCGCGACGCGTGTCGTATGTCTAGCCGCATCGCCGGCGAAAACGCATGCGCACGCATCGACCCGGCACGGCAACCGTGCCGATGCGTCGCACGCATCGCCATTCAATCGCAATCGCGCCGGGGCGCCATGACTTCGGTCAACGCATGTGCGGCGATACGATGCGCGACATGCATGACGCCGAATGCCGATGTCCATGCGCGGCATCGTTCGCGCCGGCGCCGTACGAGCGCGTATCGGCGCGCGGTCGAATCGCACGCGCCGATTCACCGTCATCGATCGATGGCGGTTTCGAAACGAACGGTCGCTTCAAACGCCGCGCCGGCTATTCCGGCACGGCCGTCAACTCGATGACGCGCTCCGGCCGGCGGCCGTGGCCGGGCCAGTACGCGCTGCCGTGCATCCGGTGAACGGGACCGAACGGCGCGTCGCCCGCGGGCGGCGCGTCGAAGCCTTTCTCGATCACCCTGTAGCCGGCGCGCAAGGCGAACGCCGGATGATTGCCGTCGGGGCGACTGTCGAAACCGGCGAAGCCGTCGCCGGCTTCCGGCATCGCGTTGACGAGCGACGCGTTGCTGCGCGTGACCTGGTCGGGCGAGATCGGCCCGGCTCCGGCGAGGCGCGATGCTTCGCGGTTCTTGCCGTCGGTGTCGACCGTGCTGTCGTGCGTGTCGTCGTTGTCGAGTTCGATGCTGCGCGGATGTGCACGCGCTGTTCGAGCGGATGATTCCATCGCGGCTCTCCTGGCGGCGACACGCTCCGGATCAAAGCAAATCCCGTTCCGGGCACGACGGGAAAAGGCGCGCGGGCGATCGCCGCGGTCGCGCGACGCGCACTGATTTGTCATGATTTATTTCAGCTAGAAGACGCGTTTTCTACAGAGTATGATTCTTTTCCTGCGAAGCGGCGACAGGGGATGAAGTCTCGCCGCCTCTGCCCGCGCCGGGGCGCCGCAGCACCCTTAAAGACGGGTAGCGAACAACAAAGCAAGGGACTAGAGGTGGCGGACTCATGCAAGCGACTACTGCCTTCACGCACCGCGGTTATCTGTTGAATTGCGCGCCCGCACGCGCCAGTGACGGTTCGTTCAAGCCCTACGTCGTGATCTCCCGATCGAGCGACGGGGAGCTCGTCGCGAACCGGTTTTTTCCGATCGAGCTCCAGTTCAACGACGAAGGCGACGCGATCGCGCACGCACGCGACTGGGCCGTACGGTGGATCGACGCGAGCAGCATCTCGATGTGACGCCGTCGCGCCGATGCGCGTCGGCCGTCCGGCCGATCCCCGGGGTGCGGCTCCCGGACAAGAAACGCGGTAATCTTGCGGAACCCGTCACTTTATTAGCGGCCGTGCACCCGAGCGCGGCTGCCCGCATTGGCCTATGTCGACATCACCCGCCCGTCAGTGGGGCCTCGAAGAAATCGTCGCCGGCTTGCGCGAGTCGCGCGAGGAACTCCATCGCACGCGCCATCCGCGCGGCATCCGCGAGCTGCCGTCGCGCGATGCGATCTGCAAGATCGTGACCGGCCTGCGCGCGTCGATGTTTCCGACGCACTACGGCGCGGCCGGCCTGACCGACGAAAGCGTCGACTACTACGTCGGCCACACGCTTGAAAGCACGCTGCGGATCCTGTCCGAGCAGATCCGCCGCGCGCTGCCGTTCCTGCCGGAGCATGTCGATACGCCGTTCGCCGAGCTCGACGAACGCGCGTTCGAGATCGCGCGCGAGTTCGGCCGGCAGTTGCCGGCGATCCGCGCGCTGCTCGTCAGCGACATCCAGGCCGCGTACGCAGGCGACCCGGCCGCGCAGCACATCACCGAGATCCTGCTGTGCTACCCCGGCGTGCTCGCGATGATGCACCATCGGCTCGCGCACGCGCTGCACCAGCTCGGCGTGCCGTTGCTCGCGCGATTCATCAATGAAATCGCCCATTCGGCGACCGGCATCGACATTCACCCCGGCGCGCAGATCGGCCCGAGCTTCTTCATCGACCACGGCACCGGTGTCGTGATCGGCGAAACCGCGATCATCGGCGAGCGCGTGCGCGTGTATCAGGCCGTCACGCTCGGCGCGAAGAGTTTCCCGGCCGATGGCGATGGCGCGCTGGTGAAGGGCAATGCGCGGCACCCGATCGTCGAGGATGACGTGGTGATCTATGCGGGCGCGACGATTCTCGGCCGCGTGACGATCGGGCGCGGCTCGGTGATCGGCGGCAACGTGTGGCTCACGCACAGCGTGCCGCCCGGCACGAGCGTCGCGCAGGGCAAGGTCCGCGAAGGCGGCAGCGCCGAGAAGCCGTAACGCGGCGGGCGGCGGGCGGCGGCGCGCTCGTTCGAGCGGGCGCCGCGCGTGCGTCAGTGCTTGCCGTCCGGCGAGCGGTGCTTGTACAGCACGTCCTGGTCCACGCGGATCAGGTTCTGGCCCGCGTCGACGACGAAATCCACGCCGTTGTACGCATTGCCCGTCAGCAGCAGGATCGCGCTCGCGACGTCGTCGGGGCCCGCGATGCGCGCGAGCGGCGTCGATGCGCGGCTCGCGTGTTCGAAGTCGGCCTGCGTCTGGTCGTCGCTCGGCAGCATCAGCCCCGGGAACACCGCATTCACGCGCAGCACCGGCGCGGACGACAGCGCGAGCATCTGCGTCAGGTTGCCGAGCGCGGCCTTCGCGACCGTGTAACTGAAATGGTCGCGATGGAAGTTTTCCTTGATCTTCTGGTCGACCACGTTCACGACGACACCCTGCGTGCCGGCCGCACGGGCCCGCTCGTAGAACGCACGCGTGAGCAGGATCGGCGCGCGGCAGTTGACGGCCCATGCCTGGTCGAACGCCGCGAGATCGAAGCTCGGGAAATGGTCCTGCCAGAACACCGACGCGTTGTTGACCAGCACGTCGAGGCGCCCGAAGCGCGCATAGACCCGATCGATCAGCGCGGCGATCTGCGCGGCATCGGACAGGTCGGCCTGCAGCGCCGCGGAATCGTGCCCGCGTTCGGCAAGCGCGCGGGCGGCGGCCTGTGCGGCATCGGCCGAACGGTCGTAGTGCACCGCGGTGCGATAGCCGTGCGCGGCGAAATACTCGGCGAACGCGCGCCCGGCCCGGCGCGCGGCGCCGGTCACGAGCACGACGGGCGCGTGCGCCGTTTGCTTCGTTTGCTCCATCAGGTATTCGTGAGGTTGACCGAGGAAGGATTCGCGACGATCGACAGGAATTCGCGACGCGTCGACGGATCGGTGCGGAACGTGCCGAGCATGCGCGACGTGACCATCTCGACGCCCGGCTTGTGCACGCCGCGCGTCGAGATGCACTGATGCGCGGCTTCGAGGATCACGCCGACGCCCTTCGGCTGCAGCACGTCGAACAGCGTGTCGGCGATTTGCACGGTCATCTTTTCCTGGATCTGCAGGCGCTTCGCGAATGCGTCGACGAGGCGCGCGAGCTTCGAGATGCCGACGACGCGATGGTTCGGCAGATACGCGACGTGCGCGCGGCCGATGATCGGCACCATGTGGTGCTCGCAATAGCTCTCGAAGCGGATGTCCTTCAGCACGATCATTTCGTCGTAGCCGTCGACTTCGCTGAACGTGCGCGCGAGGATGTCGCGCGGGTCCAGCGCATAGCCGGCGAAGAACTCCTCGTATGCGCGCACGACGCGTGCAGGCGTGTCGAGCAGGCCTTCGCGCGCGGGATCGTCGCCGGCCCAGCGCAACAGCACGCGGACGGCGTCTTCCGCTTCTTCACGGCTCGGCCGCGAGGCGACCGGCTGGGCCTGTGCGGTCTTCTTTCCCTTACCCATGTAGTGGCTCCATCGAAGGCCGCCTGCGGCGGCCGATATCCGGCCATTGTTTCATGCTTTCGCCGGTCGTGCGTGCGGCCGCCGCGCCCGCTTCCTCACTTCGGCCATTCGTCCTGCTCGTCGTTGAACAGCGACGCGACGACGCCGCGCAGCCACGCGGTGCGCGGGTCGTTGTGATACTTGCGATGCCAGTGCTGCTTCAGGTCGAAGCGCGGCAGCGCGAGCGGCGGCTCGACGGGCACGATGAACGCGTGCTCGGCCGCATATGCATAGCCGATCGCGTGCGGCACCGTCGCGATCAGGTCGGTGCGGCTCAGGATGAACGGCAGGCTCATGAAGTGCGGCGTTTCGAGCACCGCGCGGCGCTGCATGCGCTGCTTCGCCAGATATTTCTCGAGCACTTCCTGGCTGCGCCCTTCGGCGCGCACCACCGCATGCCCGCACGCGAGGAACTGCTCGACCGTGAACGGCGGCGCCTGCTCGAACGGATGGCCGCGCCGCATCAGGCAGACGAACCGGTGCGTGAACAGCCGCTGCTGGAAGAAATTGTTGCCGTCGAGATCGGGGAAGTAGCCGACCGCGAGATCGATCGACCCGGCTTCGAGGCCGCGGCCGACTTCGTCGTGCGCGAGCGAGACCGAACGCAGGTTCGCGCGCGGCGCAAGCGTCGCGAACGCCTGCAGCAGCTTCGGCAGGAACACGATCTCGCCGACGTCTGACAGCGCGATCGAGAACGTATGCGTGCTCGCGGCCGGATCGAAATCGTGCGGCGCGACGAGGCCGCGCTCGATCTGCGCGAGCGCGTCGCGGGCGGCCGGCAGCAGCGCGAGCGCGCGCGGCGTCGGCTCCATCCCGCGCGACGTGCGCACGAACAGCGGATCGCCGAAGTACTCGCGCAGCCGGCCGAGCGCCGTGCTCACGCGCGGCTGGCTCACGCCGAGCAGGTCGCCCGCGCGGCTCACGTTGCGCGTGTCGTCGAGGGCGACGAGATAGGGAATCAGGTTCAGATCGAGCGCATCCATCGTCGGACCAGTATCGCAGAAACGTATACAACTTATCTCGGCAATCGCGTTGCCGCATAGTCGGGAAAGCGCTGAAATGCGTTCACTACTCGAACCAATGTTCAATTTCGCATAGGCCCGAAGCGTGCGCGCAAGCGCCGATCGCGGCCGTCAGGAGACAAACATGCGCACCCAGGTCGCCATCATCGGCGCCGGCCCGTCCGGCCTTCTGCTTTCCCATCTGCTGCGCCTGCAAGGCGTCGATTCCATCCTCGTCGAAGCGCGTTCGCGCGAATACTGCGAGAACCGCATCCGCGCCGGCGTGCTCGAGCAAGGCACGGTCGACACGCTGAACGAAGCCGGCCTCGGCGACCGGATGCGCCGCGAAGGGCTCGAACATCACGGCATCGAGCTGCTGTTCGACGGCCAGCGCCATCGCATCGACCTGTCCGGGCTGACTGGCGGGCGCGCGATCACCGTCTACAGCCAGCACGAAGTCGTGCGCGACCTGATCGCGGCCGGCGTCGAGCACGGTCATCAAATGCACTTCGAAGTCAGTGACGTCGCGCTGCACGACGTCGAAAGCGAGCGTCCGTTCGTCACGTTCAAGCACGCGGACGGCCGCGCCGACCGCATCGACTGCGATTACATCGCCGGCTGCGACGGCTTCCACGGCATCGCGCGCCAGACGATTCCGGCCGAGCGGCTGAAGACGTTCGAGCGCGTCTACCCGTTCGCGTGGCTCGGCATCCTCGCCGACGCGGCGCCGTCGCTCGACGAGCTCGTGTACGCGCACCACGACAACGGCTTCGCGCTGTTCTCGATGCGCTCGCCCACGGTCACGCGCCTGTACCTGCAGTGCAAGCCGGATGAAGACCTCGCCCAGTGGTCCGACGCACGGATCTGGGACGAGCTGCACACGCGCTTCTCGAACGACACCGGCTGGACGCCGACCGAGGGCCGGATCACGCAGAAGAGCGTGACGCCGATGCGCAGTTTCGTGTCGGAGACGATGCAGCACGGGCGCCTGTTCCTCGCCGGCGACGCCGCGCACATCGTGCCGCCGACCGGCGCGAAGGGCATGAACCTCGCGGTGGCCGACGTTCGCGCGCTGTCTCGCGCGCTCGGCGCACGCTACCGGACGGGTGACGCGACGCCGCTCGACGCGTATTCGGCGACCTGTCTCGAACGCGTATGGCGCGCCGAGCACTTCTCGTACTTCATGACGAACATGCTGCATGCGTCGCCGGACGATTCGCCGTTCGTCAATCGCCTGAAGTTTGCCGAGCTGAAATACGTGACGCGTTCGCGGGCGGCCGCGCAATCGCTCGCCGAAAACTACGTCGGCCTGCCGTTCGACGACGCGACGGCCCCCGAGGCAACCCGCCTTGACAACGCGCTGTGCGCGCCTCTATGATCGGCTCATCGTTCGCTAATCGAATCTAGGTTCGAATAGCGAACAAAAGCCGGAGTCGACGCAGGCCTCCGGCGCGGCACGCGGCACGCGCGTGTCCCCTCGACAGGCCGCGCACGAGCCGCGGGTTCGCATCAGGAAGAGACATGGTCAACAAGATTTTCGAATCGCTTCAGTCGGCGGTTGCCGACGTCCACGATGGCGCGACGATCATGATCGGCGGCTTCGGCACGGCCGGCATGCCGTCCGAGCTGATCGACGCGCTGATCGAACAGGGCGCGCGCGACCTGACGATCGTCAACAACAACGCGGGCAACGGCGAGACGGGTCTCGCGGCGCTCCTGAAGGCGAAAAAGGTGCGCAAGATCATCTGTTCGTTCCCGCGCCAGAGCGATTCGCAGGTGTTCGACGCGCTGTACCGCGCGGGCGAGATCGAGCTGGAACTCGTGCCGCAGGGCAACCTCGCGGAGCGCATCCGTGCGGCGGGCGCCGGCATCGGCGGTTTCTTCACGCCGACGGGCTACGGCACCAAGCTCGCGGAAGGCAAGGAAACGCGCGTGATCGACGGCAAGCCGTATGTGTTCGAGACGCCGATCCACGCCGATTTCGCGCTCGTGAAGGCGTACAAGGGCGATCGCTGGGGCAATCTCGTGTACCGCAAGACCGCGCGCAACTTCGGGCCGATCATGGCCAGCGCCGCGAAGGTCGCGATCGTCCAGGTGTCGGAAGTCGTGCCGCTCGGCGCGCTGAACCCGGAACACATCGTGACGCCGGGCATTTTCGTCCAGCGTGTCGTCGAGGTGCCGCAGGCCGCGCACGCGGCCGAACTGGCCGCCGAACACGCTGCATCGCAAGCCGCCTGATCGCCTTGAGGAAAACCGACATGAAACGACTGACCCGCGATGAAATGGCCAAGCGCGTCGCCCAGGACATCCCCGAAGGCGCGTACGTGAATCTCGGCATCGGCGTGCCGACGCTGGTGGCGAACCACCTCGATCCGGCCAAGGAAATCTTCCTGCACAGCGAGAACGGCCTGCTCGGCATGGGCCCGGCGCCCGCGCCCGGCGAGGAAGACGACGAACTGATCAACGCCGGCAAGCAGCACGTGACGCTGCTCACCGGCGGCGCCTATTTCCACCACTCGGATTCGTTCGCGATGATGCGCGGCGGCCACCTCGACTACTGCGTGCTAGGCGCGTTCCAGGTGTCGGCGGGCGGCGATCTCGCGAACTGGCATACGGGCGCGCCCGATGCGATTCCGGCCGTCGGCGGCGCGATGGACCTCGCGATCGGCGCGAAGCAGGTGTTCGTGATGATGGAGCACCTGACGAAGCAGGGCGAAAGCAAGATCGTCGCGCAGTGCTCGTACCCGGTCACCGGCGTGCAATGCGTGAGCCGCATCTATACGGATCTCGCGGTGCTCGACGTGACGGCCGACGGCCTCGCGGTGAGCGAGATCTTCACCGACCTGTCGTTCGACGAGCTGCAGAAGCTGACCGGTGTGCCGCTGATCGACGCGACTCAGAAGGCCGCCGCCTGAACGGCAAGCATGCCGGTGCGCGCATTCGAGCGCACGCCGGCACGCTTGGGTAGACAATAGGCGCACGCCGTTTCCCCATTCCGATGCCATGCTCGAAGACAGCGCCCGCCTGACCTCCCTGATCTGCGGCACCGAGCCGCTCAACCGGATCTGGTCGCCCCGCGCGACGATCCAGCGAATGCTCGACGTCGAGGCCGCGCTCGCCCGCGCGCTCGCCGCGCAGCAGGTGATTCCCGCCGCCGCGGTCACGCCGATCGAACGCGCGTGCGACGCCGGCCGGCTCGACGCCGAGGCGCTCGCGCACGGTGCGGCGCTCGGCGGCAATCTCGCGATTCCGCTCGTCAAGCAACTCACCGCGCAAGTGAAGGCCGACGACCCCGAGGCCGCGAAGTTCGTCCACTGGGGCGCGACGAGCCAGGACATCATCGATACCGCGACCGTGCTGCAGTTGCGCGACACGCTCGACGCGCTCGAACCGATGCTCGACGAAGCCTGTGCGTCGCTCGCGGCGCTCGCGCGCGCCCATCGCGCGACGCCGATGATCGGCCGCACGTGGCTGCAGCAGGCGCTGCCCATTACGCTCGGGCTGAAGTTCGCCCAATGGCTCGATGCGCTGCTGCGCCATCGCGCGCGTTTTGCCGAGTTGCGCGAACGTGCGCTCGTGCTGCAGTTCGGCGGCGCCGCCGGCACGCTCGCGAGCCTGCGCGAACACGCGGCCGGCGTGAGCGCCGCGCTCGCGGCCGACCTGAAGCTCGCGTTGCCGGCCGTGCCGTGGCATACGCAGCGGGACCGCATCGCGGAAGCCGCGTCGTGCTTCGGGATGCTGATCGGTACGCTCGGCAAGATCGCACGCGACGTGTCGCTGCAGATGCAGACCGAAGTCGGCGAGCTCGGCGAACCGGCCGCCGCCGGCAAGGGCGGTTCGTCGACGATGCCGCACAAGCGCAACCCGGTCGGCTGCGCAGCCGTGCTGACGGCCGCGGTGCGCGCGCCGAACCTCGTCGCGACCGTGTTCGCGGGGATGGTGCAGGAGCACGAGCGCGCGCTCGGCGGCTGGCAGGCCGAATGGGATGCGCTGCCCGATCTCGCGCGCCTGACGGGCGGCGCGCTTGCGCAGATCGCGCAGATCGTCGCGGGCCTCGACGTGAATACGGAGCGCCTCGCCGCGAACCTCGATCTCACGCACGGGCTGATCCTCGGCGAAGCCGTGATGCTCGCGCTCGGCGACCGCATCGGCCGGCTCGATGCGCACCACGTCGTCGAGCACGCGTCGAAGGAAGCCGTGCGCACCGGGGCGACGCTGTTCGACGTGCTCGCCGCCGATGCGACCGTGTCGGCCCACCTGTCGCGCGACGCGCTCGCGCGGCTGCTCGATCCCGCACATTACGTCGGCGAGGCGCAGGCCTATGTCGATGCCGTGCTCGCGCTGCATGCGGGTGCGAAACAACCAGGAGAACATTGATGCCTTTCGCCACTGTCAACGGCGTGAAACTGCATTACCGGATCGACCGTGCCGCACGCGACGACACGCCGTGGCTCGTCTTCTCGAATTCGCTCGGCGCCGACCTGCAGATGTGGGCGCCGCAGATCCGCCCGCTTGCCCAGCACTTCAACATCCTGCGCTACGACACCCGCGGCCACGGCCACTCCGACGCGCCGCCCGGCTCGTACACGATCGAGCAACTGGCGGGCGACGTGATCGGCCTGCTCGACCACGTCGGCATCGAGTGCGCGCATTTCTGCGGCATTTCGATGGGCGGCCTGACCGGCGCCGCGCTCGCCGCACGCTACCCGTCGCGCATCGTGCGCGCGGTGCTGTCGAATACCGCCGCGAAGATCGGCTCGCCGGAAGTGTGGGCGCCGCGTGCGCAGAAGGCACGCGCCGAAGGCATGGCCGCGCTCGCCGACGCCGTGCTGCCGCGCTGGTTCACCGACGCATTCGTCGAACGCGAGCCGCGCCTGTTCGATGCGATCCGCGACACCTTCGTGCATACCGACAAGGACGGCTACGCGGCCAACTGCGACGCGCTGAACGCGGCCGATCTGCGCGAGGAAGTGAAGGGCATCGCGTTGCCCGTGCTCGTCGTGACCGGCGCGAAGGACATGTCGACGCCGCCCGACCAGGGCCGCGCGCTTGCCGCCGCGATTCCCGGTGCGCTGCACGTCGAATTCGACGCCGCGCACATTTCGAACATCGAATGCACCGGCGGCTTCAACCGCGCGCTGCTCGATTTCCTGATTGCGTGAGGTGCCGGCGATGGATGACCAGGAACGTTATGAAGCAGGGATGAAGGTGCGTCGCGCGGTGCTCGGCGACGCGCACGTCGACCGTTCGATCGAGAACCGCACCGAGGTGACCGACGAATTCCAGAACCTGATCACACGCTATGCATGGGGCGAGATCTGGACCCGCGACGGGCTGCCGCGCCATACGCGCAGCCTGCTGACCATCGCGATGATGGTGGCGCTGAACCGCGGCGAGGAGCTGGCGCTGCACCTGCGCGCCGCGCGCAACAACGGCGTGACGCGCGACGAGATCAAGGAAGTGCTGCTGCAGACCGCGATCTATTGCGGCGTGCCGGCCGCGAATTCCGCGTTCCATCTCGCGGACAAGATCTTCAAGGAGCAAGATGCAGCCGGTTAAAGGCCGGCGGTGATCCGATCGGGCGGCCCGCCGAGGTTGGCGGGCCGTCGTCGATGAAGCGCGCACCGGCAGCGAATCGGTGCGTGAACGAAGGAAAGGCGCGGCCATGAGGCCGCGCTTCTTGCATATATCAACGTTGCATGGGACCGGAAGGCGCTGACGCGCGCGTTTCGGCCGACAAAAGGAGACTAGCGATGAATCGCGCACCCGCGGTCGATGTCCAGACCTTCATCAACGAGCAGCCGTTCGGCGGCTTTCAATGGCTCGTGTTCCTCATGTGTTTCGTGATCGTGCTGCTCGACGGCTTCGATACGGCCGCGATCGGCTTCATCGCGCCGTCGCTGCTCGGCGAATGGAACCTCACCAAGCCCGACCTCGCGCCCGTGCTCAGCGCCGCGCTGTTCGGCCTCGCGTGCGGCGCGCTCGTGTCCGGCCCGCTGTCCGACCGGCTCGGCCGCCGTTCGCTGCTGCTCGGCTCGGTGTTCCTGTTCGGCGCCGCGTGCCTGATGTCCGCGTTCTCGAACACGATCGGACACCTGACGATCCTGCGTTTCGTCACCGGCGTCGGGCTCGGCGCCGCGATGCCGAACGCGGTCACGATGATGGGCGAATTCTGCCCGGACAAGCGCCGCGCGACCGTGATCAATTTGATGTTCTGCGGCTTTCCGCTCGGCGCCGCGTTCGGCGGTTTCCTGGCCGCGTGGATGATTCCGCATTTCGGCTGGCGCAGCGTGCTGATCCTCGGCGGCGTGACGCCGCTGCTGCTCGGCGTGCTGTTGTTGCTGAAGATGCCGGAATCGGTGCGCTTCATGGTTGCGAACGGCCAGGGCATCGACAGGATCCGCGCGACGCTCGCGCGCATCTCGCGGGACGCGCTGAATGCCGGTTCGTTCGCGCTGACCGAAGCCGCGCCGCAGACCGGCGGCAAGGGCCTCGGCGTCGTGCTGTCGCGCTCGTACATCGTCGGCTCGGTGATGCTGTGGCTCGCCTACTTCATGGGGCTCGTGATCTTCTACGCGTCGATCAACTGGATGCCGATCTTGCTGAAGGATGCGGGCCTGACGCCGAAGAGCGCGACGCTGATCTCGGCGCTGTTCCCGCTCGGTGGTGTGGGCGCCGTGCTGTGCGGCGTACTGATGGACCGCTTCAACGCGAATCGCGTGATCGCCGTGTGCTACGCGCTGACGGCGGTGAGCGTGTATGCGATCGGGCAGGCGGCCGGCAACGTCGGGCTGCTGGTGCTGGTCGTGTTCGTGGCCGGCGTGCTGATGAACACCGCGCAATCGTCGATGCCGGCGCTGGCCGCCGCGTTCTATCCGACCGAAGGGCGCGGCACGGGGGTCGCGTGGATGCTCGGCGTCGGCCGGTTCGGCGGGATCGCCGGGTCGTTCCTCGTCGCCGAACTGACGCGCCGGCACTTCTCGTTCGCAGGGGTGTTCGCGACGATCGCCGTCGCGGGCGTGCTCGCGTGCGTTGCGCTGCTGATCAAGCAGATGGCGCGGCCGCATGGCGTTGCGCAGCCGGCAGGCAAGATCGAGTCGCTCGGGCATTGAGCGACGTTCGGGCCGGGCGATACACTGGCCCCAAGCCTGATCGATTCAGGCCGGTCGCACGCAGACCGACCGGCGCGCGACGACAGACCGGGCCGCGTTCGCGGCCCGTCGACATTTCGGCCGTCGCACCGTTACTCCTCCGCGTCATGCTCCTTGACGAAGTTGCGCAGGTACGCGCGCAACGCGGCTTCCCGGCCGCGATGATCGTCGTGGTTCGCGGCGCCCATCCCTTCCTCGTCGCCGAACAGCGTCGGCGGCGCGCAGTACGTGCCGACTTCGATGTTCTCGCGCAGCACGCGGATATCGTGCGTGAGCGGGTGATACTCGGCGACCCAGTGCATTCCTTCGATGTGCTCGCCCGCTTTCAGCATTGGCTTCATCGGCAATCTCCATGCAGAGCAGCGGTGCAACCGCCGAAGCGGTTGCACGCGCCCGTACCGAAAGGGTACGCCTGCATCACGCGAAGCTCAACGGGCGGGCTTGCGAGGGCTCAGCGCGGCAGCAGGTGCGCGATGAGCGGGTAGAGCGACAGGATCAGCAGCACGGCCATCGTCACGTTGAAGATGCGCAGCGCGCGGGGATTCGACAGGAAGCGCCGCAGGCCGAGGCCGAACGCGGCCCACAGGCAGATGCACGGGAAGCCGATCAGGATGAACACGACGGACATCCACGCGGCGTTCATTCCGTAGTCGGCGGACAGGCGGATCGTCGTCGCGGCGGTCAGCACCATCATCCACGCCTTCGGGTTGACCCACTGGAACGCGGCGGCTTCGATGAACGTCATCGGCCGCGGCTTGGCGCCGTGCGCCTTCACTTCGCCGGACGTGCCGATCCGCCAGGCGAGGTACAACAGGTACGCGACGCTCGCGGCTTCGAGGACCGTGTACAGCAGCGGCAGGCGCTTGAACACTTCGCCGAGGCCGAAGCCGACGCAGAGCATCAGGATCGCGACGCCGATGCTGATGCCGAACAGGTGTGGCATCGTGCGGCGGAAACCGAAGTTGACGCCGGACGCGAGCAGCATCGTGTTGTTGGGGCCGGGCGTGATCGTCGTGACGAGCGCGAACAGCATGCCGGCGGGCAACGCGCTGAGGGTGAGGAATTCCATCGCGGATTCTCCATTCGGTTCGAGGCTGGGATAGAGATCAGTTTAGCGACGGTTTTCTGTACAGTACCGGTACAGTTGAGTGGGCGATTGCCGGTACGGGGAGGGAGTTGAATCGCTTGGTGCGTACGAAAGCTGTTGGTTCTCAGAAAAGATGTCCGCAGTCTCAATAAGTTGTCTTTGAATAATTGACTGCCATCCCGTGCGCAAAAGCTGCGACCAGCCTCGACTCGCACAAAGTGATAGCGAATATTTGCCGGCATGGGCTTCTGACGCAAAGTTTGATCAAGCTCGCTGTATCGTTGTTGCCACGTTGGAGGCGCTTACCGCCCGTTCACGGTTGAGGCTCATCCGCGCGAAGGCGCCTGGAAAGTCATTCTCTAACGGTCCACGGAAGAGTGAGGAGGCGTGAACGGTGACTGCGATGTAGGGCCTCGCGAACAAGTTGAAAATGAAGAGGGATGCAGCCCCTGGCCTTTGCCATGGTGCTGGTTGCCTCGGAACCGCGGTCTCAGATCACTCCACTGACGACGAGCGATCGGGCCTGAACAACGGCCTCCAATGAGCGCTTACCATGCAAGGACATCGGAACGTCCGCCGTTGTAACGTCGTTATCGTGAGTGACCCGACCGAAACCCCGGTGTAGTCGAACAACAAGACCGTCATGGAAATGAAGTATCGAACGATCGTCCATGTGAAGGCCCGCGCGGCTTCGCAGTAACGTAAGAGGTATGGCGCGAAATGACCAATTGGGTATCGGCACCCCGCTATTCGCCCCTTCAGACACTTGAACCACAGCCTCACCGCCCCGACCCCGCCCACCACCGGAATCCGCGGCAACAGAAACGGATCGTCGGTCGCGCCTGCGCATCCGCGCCGGGTCGTCGTCGCATTGTCGTAACCGGCGGCGATGACCTGATCGCGCACGCGTGCGTCGAGATCGCCGTACGGATAACAGAACGATTCGACGCATTGGCCGCTCAGCATTTCGAGTTGCCGCTTCGATTCGGTCAACTGAAACGCCGAGACAGGTGCAGACACATGCGACAGCGCGACGTGATCGAGCGTATGCGAGCCGATTTCATGGCCGTGATCGCGCCACGCGAGCATGTCCGCGCACGTCATCAGCGGCGAGCACGCGGTCGGCGCACCCGCGTCCCAGTCGTTCGCGCCGCCGAACCGGCCGGCGACGAAATAGCAGGTCGCGGTGAACCCGAGCGCGTCCAGCACGGGCATCGCATGCGTCAGCACGTTGACAAAGCCGTCGTCGAACGAAATGCCGAAGACCTTGCCCTGCCGCTCCCCGCGCAGGTACGGCTGCAGTTCGCGCACGCTCAGGCCGCGGTAGCCGAGCCGCTTGAACAGCGTCATCTGGCGGCGGAATGCGTCGGGCGCGACGCTCAGGCTGCGCAGCCGGTCGGTCGGCGGCGGCAGCGGGCGGATCTGGTGATACATCAGGATCGGATAGCGTGGGGTGTGCGCAAGCATCGGGCGGATCGCAGGAAAGCGGGGTTACGCGGCCTTGCGGAAAATCCGCAGGGTCTTGAAGTCGCCGACCTCGGTGAAATCGGCACGAGCGGCCCACTGCGCGATGATCGGCTCGGCCTTCCGGTAGGCCGACGAGCCCTTGTAGAACAGCAAGTGGCCATTGGGCGCGGTATGACGTGCGAACAGGTCGAGCACCGCTTCGTCGGTCTTCGCGCCGTAGCGGCTGTTCGTTTCGTCGCGGAACTCGCACAGATGAAACAGCGTGACGGCGTCGAACGTCGGCAGCAGGCTCGAATTGCTCGTATAGATGTCGCCGAAATACGCGAGGTAGGTCTTGCTCACCTCGGGTTGCCGCGTGACGAGATCGACATACGACTTGTATTCCTTCGGCGACGCCGTCACGCCGAAGACGGTGTTGTTCAGATGCGGTCGCGCGCATTCGACGCCGACATGGTGGTGTCCGCCGGTACCGAAGTGATAGATGCGGATGCCCTTGAGGCGCACGGATTCCAGCCATTCGACGAAGTGCACGTCGCACGGACATTCCTGCGTGCGCAGGTCCCAGTACTTCTTCCAGATATTCATTGCCATTTCGTCGATCTCAAGGCGGTCAGCCAGCGGGACGGGTTGTGTCGAATCGATTTGTGATAGACGGACAAGGTCGCGTCGACGAACGCGTCGAACGAGAATTCGCGCTTGCCTTTCAGCCGCGCGCTGCGCCCCATCGCACGCACGCAGCCGGGTTCCTGCACGATTGCGCGCAGGATCGCTTCGATCGCCGCGGGCTCGCGCGGCGGGACGACCCAGCCGTCCACGCCCGGTTCGACGTTCTCGGGCAGCCCGCCCACGCGCGTCACGATTGCGGGACAGCCGAGCGACATCGCTTCGCGGCACGCATACGACAGGCTCTCGTGGTACGACAGCACGAACGACACGTCGATGATCGAGAACGGCACCCGCACATCGTCGAGCCGTCCGGTGAACGCGGTGCGCGACGCCATGCCGTGCCGCGCGAGTTGCTCGCGCTGCTCGCCGGACGGCTCCGCGCCGACCAGCAGCACGCGAAACCGCTCGCGTTCGGTTTCGGGCAGGCGGCCGAGCGCGGCGATCAGGTCCATCCAGCCTTTTTCGGGCGCGGTGCCGGCGCTGCTGCCCAGCACGATCGCATCCGCGCCGGCCGCGCCGAACAGCGCGATCTTGCGGCGGCGGATCTCGTCGGCCGCGAGTCGTTCGGCAGCCGGCCGGCGTACACCGTGCTTGACGACCGTGACGTTGCCGTACGGCGAGCGCAGCGCGAGCATGCTCGCGACGTAGTCGCTGACCGCGATCGTATGGTCGGTCGCCAGCCGCGCGCGCAACTGGTTGCCGAAGCTGTCGGCGCGATAGGTGTTGTGCTTGGTCAGCACGACCGCGGGCCGATACCTGCACGCGAGCAGCGCCAGCATCACCTGCCGGTGATCGGCGGACCCGTTCACGTGGATCACGTCAAAGCGCTCCGCGACGATCAATCGATGCAGCCGCAGGATCTCCCGGCACAGCCGGTTCCAGCGCGGCTTGAATTCCATGTCGAAGATGCGCACGTCGGGGCTGGCCTTCAACAGTCTCGACAGGCGGCTGCCTTGCGGCGACGCCACGGTCACGCGGTGATGGCGGCTCATCGCGACGGCGAGATCGCGAACGTAGGTGTCCTGGCCGCCACCATAATCGCCGTGGAAGTTGGTGTACAGAATGTTCATCACGATGCGGCTGTTTCTCCGACCTTCATTTAAAAGGATTACTGATGAAATGAAGGACTCGACCTGATGGAACGGAAGCAATGACGCGAACGCGATGCCGCGTCTCCGGCTCGAGATTGCGTGTCGACGTCAAGACATGGCGGCAACGCGAATCATTTCCAAATATTACAGATCGTTTACGTGGCGTAGTGTCGAGGTCTGCGCATCTTTGTGCGAATGTGTCGCGATTGCTGGATCGTGTCGCCTGGTGCGTGACGATCTCTTGCGATCGCGACCGGCACGATGATCCCGACCGGCCCTTCCCCGCAACGTGAAATTCCCGGCATCCGGCCGCGCGGAAAGCTGGCCGGACCGCGACACAAGCCCTTTCGCGGCGACACCAGGACGCAAATCAACCGATGTCGCTTTCAGATTTGAAAGCCGGCGCACCATTTGCGTTAGAATGCCCCCCCTGTTCGCCTTGGCGACCGCCCGAAGCGGACAGGTCGCCCGCATGGCGACACGGGTTTCGATTCGCAGCCGGACGCGAATGATTGGCCAGCCGTTGGCAACACATGCTTTGTAATTTGGATCACTAATGAAAAAGAAGCACAACATTACCAAGTACATCGTTGTCGCGATGATTCTTGGTATCGCCGTGGGTTACGCTTGCCATAGCGCGTTTCCTGACCCGAAGATGGCGAAGGAGGTCGCCGGTTACGTGTCGTTGCTGTCCGATGTGTTCCTGCGCCTGATCAAGATGATCATCGCGCCGCTGGTATTCGCGACGCTGACCGTCGGCATCGCGCAGATGGGCGACGGCAGCGCGGTGGGCCGCGTGGGCGTCAAGGCGTTCGGCTGGTTCTTCATCGCGTCGTTCACGTCGCTGCTGCTCGGCCTGCTGACCGCGACGCTCCTGCAGCCGGGCAGCCACCTGAGCCTGCCGCTGCCGCCGTCCGATGCGGCGCTCAACCTGAAGACGGGCGCGTTCACGCTGAAGGATTTCGTGGTGCATCTGGTGCCGAAGTCGATCGCCGAGGCGATGGCGAACAACGAAATCCTGCAGATCGTCGTGTTCTCGATCTTCTTCGGCACCGCGCTGTCCGCGCTCGGCGAAGCGGGCAAGCGCCTGACCGCCGTGATCGACGATCTCGCGCAGGTGATGCTGAAGGTGACGGGTGCGGTGATGGGGTTCGCGCCGGTCGCGGTGTTCGCGGCGCTGGCGTCGACGATCACGACCGAAGGGCTCGGCATCCTGCTCACGTTCGCGAAGTTCATGGCGAGCTTCTATCTGGCGCTCGCGCTGCTGTGGGCCGTGCTGACGCTGGCCGGCGTGACGTTCCTCGGCAAGCGTGCGTTCACGCTGCTGCGGCTGATCCGCGAGCCGTTCCTGCTGTCGTTCGCGACGGCCAGCTCCGAGGCCGCGTATCCGAAGCTGCTGGACGCGCTCGACCGCTTCGGCGTGAACCGCAAGATCTCGAGCTTCGTGCTGCCGATCGGCTATTCGTTCAACCTCGACGGCTCGATGATGTACTGCACGTTCGCGGTGCTGTTCATCGCGCAGGTGTACGGCATCCATCTGCCGCTCGGCACGCAGATCACGATGCTGCTGATGCTGATGGTGACGTCGAAGGGGATGGCGGGCGTGCCGCGCGCGTC
This sequence comes from Burkholderia sp. MSMB1078WGS, assembly GCF_001528895.1. Lineage (NCBI taxonomy): Bacteria > Pseudomonadati > Pseudomonadota > Betaproteobacteria > Burkholderiales > Burkholderiaceae > Burkholderia > Burkholderia sp. MSMB1078WGS. The sequence goes on from NZ_LPDI01000037.1 coordinate 41,475, forward strand.
GCTGGTCGTGATCGCGGCGACGCTCAACCAGTTCAACCTGCCCGAAGCCGGATTGCTGCTGATCATGGGCGTCGACATGTTCCTCGACATGGGGCGCTCGGCCACCAACGCCGTCGGCAATTCGATCGCGGCGGCGGTGGTCGCGAAGTGGGAAGGGCAGCTTGGCGAGCCGCGCGACGACGCGGATTCGGATGGCGACGCCGGGCTCGAGCAGGCGCAAGTGCGGGAGACGGCGACGTCCGCATGATGTCCTCGCCTGGCAACTGATGTGAGCCGGCCGGGATTCGACATGGATTCCGGCCGGCGCGCGACACGCTCCGCCGGTCATTCCCTCGACCGCATCCGGCGATTTACCCGATTCGCCGAATCAACGCTCCGCTATATCCGTCTTCGCCATATCGATACGTCGCACCTGACTCAGCGGCGTTATTCCCGAAGGCAAAAAGCCGATTTTCCCGATATCGAACCTGACCGTAAGTGAACATTCACTGCATCGGCGACACACGCCTGTTCGGGCGGTCCGCAATTTTTTTCGATTTATATGAAGTTATGCTCGGCGTGGCCGAGTGGCGAATGCGCGCCCCGATGTAATACCGACCGGGCCGGATGATTCAGCGGAAGTATTTACGCGTGACCGGTTTTCAAGCCATCCGGCCGTCCCTTCATGTGCATGACGCCACCATTCAGGAGAGCATCCGCCATGGTCGCCCGAAAACCGATTCAGGCCGCGCTGCTCGCCGCCGCGATTGCCACGATCGCGCCGGCCGGATACGCGGGCAATACCACCGACTGGATCGCCAATACCTACGGCACGCTCGCCGCCCACGTCGGCAACGTCGCACGTTCGATGTGGGTCGCGCCCGAAGGCGTGATCTACACGGCGTCGATGTGGGACGAGGATGAAGGCGGCGTCGCGATCTACCAGAACGGTAAGAGCATCGGCTCGATCGGCGCGCATTCGGAATTCCAGGGCAGCGCGATCACCGGCAACGCGACGTCGCTGTTCGTTGCGCTGCAGCCCGGCAAGACATACGGCAGCGGCGCGGTGGGGCGCTACAACCGCGCGACGAAGTATCGCGACCGCGTGATCCAGATCAGCGCGGCGACCAACCAGCCGCGTATCGATGTCGTCACCGGGCTCGCGACGGCCGGCTCGCTGCTCTATGCGAGCGACTTCTACGGCAATCGGGTGCGCGTGTTCACCACCGATGGCGTTTGGCAGCGGGACATCGGCGTGTCGGCGCCGGGTGCGCTCGCGGTGGACGGCGCAGGCAACGTGTGGGTCGCGCAGAAGAATGCGGGCTCGATCGTCGGCTTCAGCCCGGCCGGCGCGCTCCTGAATACGATCCGGATGCCGGCCGGCTCGCACCCGTCGGCGCTGTATGTCGATGCGGCGGCCGGGCAACTGCTGGTGGGCGACGAAGGCCCCGACCAGAACATCAAGCGTTATTCGATCTCGGGCCGGCCCGCGCTGGCCGGCACGTTCGGCGTACGCGGCGGCTATCTCGACACGACGACGGGCATCAAGGGGCAGGTCGGCCCGCAACGCTTCACGCGCATCGTCGGTATCGGCAAGGACAGCGGCGGCAACCTCTATGTGCTCAACAACCCGTGGGGCGGCAGCTGGGATCTCGGCCGCAACGGCGCGACCGACATTCATGCGTACGGCAGCAGCGGCAACCTGCGCTGGACGCTGCAGTCGCTGAACTTCGAAGGCATCGCCGCGCCGGACCCGGTCACGGACGGCGCGCTGTTCTACGGCAGCACGCACGTATACAGCGGCAGCGCGGGCGGCAAGTTCGTCGCGAACACCGTCGATCCGTTCACGTATCCGTCGGACCCGCGCATCAACATGAGCGATACGCAGCGCGACGAACACTTCGGATTGCTCACGTCGGTCGGCGCGAACCGGATCCTCGTCGCGGCCGGCCAGAATCCGCCGATCTTCTACTTCTATCACTTCGACGCGGCGAACGGTTACATCGCGATTCCGGACGGCTCGATTCCGGGCCCGGCGTTCAACACGACGCAGCGCGTGACGGGCGGCTTCAGCCTCGACAGCCAGGGCGGCGTATGGGCCGGCCTCGACAAGACCGGCGCGATCACGCATTACCCGCTGACCGGCTTCGACGCGAACGGCAAGCCGTCGTGGGGGCCGGGCGTCGCGACCCGCATTCCGGCCAGCATCCAGCCGCTCACGCGCATCGTCTATCTCGCGGACAGCGACACGATGGTGCTCGCGCAGGGCGCGCTCGGCAGCAACGACTGGACGTCGATCGGCACGCGCATCGAGGTGTATCACGGCTGGCGCGCGGGCAATACGACGAAGCCGGACCCGGTGATCACGCTGCCGCACAGCGGCGCGAAGTCGATCGACGCGGCGGGCAACCACCTGTTCGTCGGCTACTGGTTCAGCAGCAGCGGGCCGCTGTGGCCGAACGTCGACGCGTTCAATCTGACCACCGGCAATCTCGATACGACGCTGGTCAACACGAGCCCCGCGACCGTCGACACCAGCAGCGCGATCGATGCGATGTACAGCATCCGGGCATACCGTCGGTCCAACGGCGAGTACGTGGTGATGAAGAACAACGTGAAGGGGAACAGCATCACCGTGTATCGGTGGACGCCTTGACGGGCTGAACGTGCGGCCGCGTCGAGCGGCGGCCGTACACGCGCGAAGTCGCGAATAGATCGACTTTCTTGCGGGATTGTTGCGCAATGCGCATGCAATCGACGGTGCGCGCGATGCGCGCCGCGCCGCGTCGGCCGGCTCAACCTCCCGACGCACCAATGCGGTTCCGTGCACAATGACGGCGGCACCCGCGGATGCTGCGCGGGCGTGTCCGATGAACGGGCGCGGCGGCTGCCTGCCGCGCTTCTTATGCTCGAAGCGACAACCCGATGAAAATGAAAACGACACCGTACCGCCTGTTGACGATCGTCGCGCTGGCCGGCGCACTGGGCGGCCCTGCTCATGCACAGACGGCGGCGACCGTCGCGACCGTCAACGGCACGCCGATCACGCAGACCGACGTCGATACGCTGCTGCGCGCGTCCGGGCAGCCCGATTCGCCGCAGATCCGTCAGGCGATCAAGAACCAGTTGATCACGCGCGTGCTGGTTCAGCAGGCGGCCGAAAAGGCGAACTACGCGGACAAGCCCGAGGTCAAGGCGGCGATGCAGCAGGCGAAGGTGACGGCCGAGGTGCAACTGTACCTGCGCGACAACGTGAAGCCGGAACCGGTGACCGACGAGCAGGTCAAGGCCCGCTACGACGAGCTCGTCGCCGCGCTCGGCAAGAATGAATACAAGCCGCGCGTGATTGTCGTCAAGGATCCGGTCGCGGCGGCGACCGTGCTGAGCGAGCTGAAAGCGGGCAAGTCGTTCGACGGGCTGGCGCGCCAGTACAGCATGGCGCCGAGCCGGGATACCGGCGGCGAGCTGCCGTGGGTGAGCTTCAACACGCCGGCGGCGGAAGGCAGGACGGCCGGGTTGCCGCTGCCGGTCGCGCAGGCGCTCGAGAAATTGACGGTCGGCGCGGTGACGAAGGATTCGATTCCGGTCGATGGCGTGCGGGCGATCGTGAAGCTGGATGCGAAGCGGCCGACGCAGGTGCCGGGTTTCGAAACCGTGAAGCCGACGCTTCGGCAGCAGTTGCAGGCGATCGCGGCCGAGAAGGCGAGTGCGCAGATGATCGGCAATCTGCTGAAGGACGCGAAGATCACGCAATAATGCGACGGCGTCGAAGCACGGGGCGTCACGCGCGCCAGATCATGTTCGCGCTCGTGTCGGTTTCCGATGCGACGCGAAAGCCGAGTCGCTCGTAGAGCCGCCGTGCCGGGTTGCCGTGCAGCACGCTGAGCGATACCGGCACGCGCGCATGCGTGGCGTCGGTCAGCAGCGCGTGCAGTACGGCTTCGCCGATTCCCTGCCGCTGGCGCGCGGGATGGATCTGATGGACGTGCCATTCGCCGGCCGCGCGCGTCACCTTCAGCAGGCCGATGGCGTCGGCGCCTTCGCAGACGATCGCGATCCTGCGGCTCGCGGCGAGTTCGATCAGTCGTACTCGACACGGGATGCGGAGGCCGGATATTGCCGGGCCATGTCCTCCAGGCAGTTGCGCATCAGCTTCGCATCGCGGGGAAAGTGGCGCTCGAATTCCGACCAGCCTTTCAGCCGAAGAACGAGCGGCATATCGACCAGCGCGGTAATGGCGTCCCAGAACGCATTCCAGTTTCGTCCATACCAATCCGGGAAATTCAACATCTTCATCAGTCGTACGTGCAACTGTTCGGTCGATCCGATATCGCCGAGTTCGATTTCTACCCTTTCGTCGCGCGCCATCACATTCTCCGACAGGCAGGTCGCGAAGTATTCATTTCCTGCTCCGCACGAAGCATGACGGCGCGCGCTTCCGGCCGCCGCGCAATCCGCTCCCGGACCTCCGGCGTCGCGAGGCACGTGGCCACGGCTTCATACCCCGGCGCGCCCGGGTAAGGCGCCACGCGCGCAGGCGGGCTGTGATTGGCCGGGCACAACAGGATGGTTTCGTCGGGGCCGACCGCTGACAGATCGAGGATCGCCGTCGAGCGGGTCAGCAGGAACAGCGGCCGCATGCCGGCGGCTGCGCATTCGCGCAGATGCGCGATCAATGCCAGTTGCGTGGCGCGGTCGAGGCCTTGTTCGATCATGTCGACGATCCGCACGCGCGGGCTTTCCGCTTCGAGGCTGACGAGCAGTGCGGTCAGCGCCGCCGACGGCGTCGCGCCGTTGCCGGCGAGCACTGCCGACGTGCGGTCGACGCGCGACTTCAGTTCCGGATCGGCGCGCAATGCGTCGGATGCCGCGGCGCAATCGTCGTCCAGCCGATCGAGGCCGACGAACACGGCGCCGGGCAACGCATCGGCCAGCCGAAGCGCGAGCCGCGTCTTGCCGCTCCCCAGCGAACCGATGATGTAGTTCAACGGCCGGATATCGCGACACTCGAACCGTTCGCCGCCCCACGGCCACGGCAGGCTGAACGCGACCCCCGCGTCCGTTTCGCCGAGCAGCCGCGTCAGGTCGCCATCGGCCGGCATTCGGCCGCGCGTGAGGCCGGCGCGCATCGCGCGCACGCCGTCGAGCTTGCTCACGAGCGCCCGAATCCCGTGATCGAGCGCCGCTTCGTGAGCAGCCAGCGCGGCATCGAGATGGCGCGCGTCGCCGTCGAGGACGCTCGCCACTTGCGCGAGCCCGAGGCCGAGCTTGCGCAGCGCCGCGATGTCGGCGGCACGCGCGAGGTCTTCCGGGCCGTACGTGCGGTATCCGGCCGGCGTGCGTGCCGGCGTGACGAGGCCCTGCCGCTCGTACAGCCGCAGCGCCTTGATCGAGACGCCGAGCCGCGCGGCGGCGGCCGATGCGTTCAAACGGGGTGTGTCCGTACCCATCCGTCACCTCCTTGCCGTCGATTCGTTGCGCTCAGCATAAAGGCGATCCCAAGGGCCGGGTCAAGCGTGCCTGACCGATAAAACGCTCCGAACGGCGAAGCGGTACGTCGCCCGAGCGTTCAGTCGGCGTCCTTGAACTCGTCCCGCAGCGCGCGATACAACCGCCGATAGCGCGCGAGTCGCCCCGTCAGCAGATCGGCCGACGCGGCATCGGGCACGACCGTCTCCGCGACGGGCGGCGCGACACAGACTTCCTCCAGCGTGTCGCCCGTCGCCGCGAGACGCGCAAGCCGCGCCGCGCCGAGCGCCGCACCGACCGCACCGTCCGCATGGCGCTGCATCGCGAGCCCGGTCGCATTCGCGCACAGCCGCGCCCAGAACGCGCTCTTCGAGCCGCCGCCGATGAACGACACCGCGTCGAGCGTCGTGCCGGCCGCGCGCAGCGCGTCGTAGCCGTCGGCCATCGCGAACGCGACGCCTTCCATCACCGCATACGCGAGATCGTCGGCATCGTGTTCGTTCGACAGCCCGAAGAACACGCCGCGCGCATGCGCGTCGTTGTGCGGCGTGCGTTCGCCGCCGAGATACGGCAGGAACAGCGGCGCGCGAGCCGGATCGGCGCGTTCGGCGCGCGCCGCCAGCGCGCCGGCGGTCGTGCCCTGCGCGCGCGCGAGCCAGTCGAGGCTCGCGGCGGCCGACAGGATCACGCTCATCTGGTGCCAGCGCCCGTCGACGCAGTGACAGAACGCGTGCACGGCGGCGTCCGGGTTCGGCGCGAAGCGGTCGTTGCCGGCGAACAGCACGCCCGACGTGCCGAGCGACAGGAAGCCGCTGCCGGCGCCCGTGACGCCCATGCCGATCGCGGACGCCGCGTTGTCGCCGGCGCCGCCGGCGATCGTCACGGGTCCGGCGATGCCCCAATCGCGCCGCAAGGCGTCGCGCAACTGCGCGGCGGCCGCGTTGCCTTCGACGAGGCGCGGCATTTGCGCGCGCGACAGGTCGGTCGCGGCGAGCATCCGGTCGGACCAGTCGCGGCGCGCACAGTCGAGCCACAGCGTGCCCGACGCGTCGGACAGGTCGGACACGAATTCGCCGGACAGGCGCCAGATCAGGTAGTCCTTCGGCAGCAGCACCTTGTGCACCGCACGAAACACCGCCGGCTCGTATTTCGCGAGCCAGAGCAGCTTCGGCGCGGTGAAGCCGGGCATCGCCATGTTGCCGGTGATCGCGCGCGATTCCGGCACCAGCGCCTCGAGCTCGACGCATTCGGTGCCGGCGCGCGTGTCGTTCCACAGGATCGCGGGGCGCAGCACCTGGTCCGCGCGGTCGATCAGCGTCGCGCCGTGCATCTGGCCGGACAGCGCGATGCCGCGCAGCGCGGCGAAGCCGGCCGGGTGCGCGGCGCGCACCGACGCGATCGCGTCGAGCATCGCGTGCCACCACGCTTGCGGGCTTTGTTCGGACCAGTGCGGATGCGGCCGGCTGATCGACAGCGTGGCCGAGCCGGTCGCGAGGGGGACCGATCGGGAATCGGTGAGGAGAACCTTGACCTCGGACGTGCCGAGATCGATGCCGAGATATGTCACGTATGAAGCGTCCTGTCTGGGGCGCGCGGCGGCGCGCGTCGCGGGGGCGGCGCGTCGTCGCGGCCGTGCGGTTCGTTGAGCCGGTGCAGCGCGCGGAACTTCGACGGCGGCACCTGCTTCATCGCGAGAAACTGACGGTTGAAGTTCGACAGGTTGTTGAAGCCAACCCGGTAGCAGATGTCGGTCACCGTCAGGTCGGAAAACATCAGCAGCTCGCAGGCCTCGTTGATGCGCAGCCGGTTCAGGTAGCGCACGAACGACGAGCCGGTGTGACGCCGGAAAAACCGCGTGAAAGTGCTGACGCTCATGCCGGCGAACGCGGCGACGTCGGTTTCGCGCAGCATGCCGGGCAGGTTCTGCTGCAGGTACGACAGCACCTGGTTGATGGTCGACGACATGTAGTGCTGCGCGTCGCTGCGGTAGCCGGGCCCCGCGAGCACGCGCCGCTCGCGGCACGACGACAGCCGGTCGAACAGCGACATCAGGATCTCGACGCGGCGGCAGCCGTGCGCGTTCGCGAGTTCGAGCATCAGCGGCGCGACCTCGATGCCCACGCGGTCGGGAAACTGCACGCCGCGCGCCGCGTCGTCGATCAGGTCGATCACCGGCTGCAATTCGCTGAACGCGCCGACCATCTTCTCGATCGCATCGCGCGAGAACTGCAGCACGACGTCGCGCGACGGCACGCGTTCGCCGTCGGCGAGCTCGCTGACCCAGTTGTGCGGCAGATTCGGCCCGGTGACGATCAGGTTGCCGGGGCCGAAATCGCCGATGTGGTCGCCGACGAATACCTTGCCGCGCGACGCCTGGATCAGGTGAATCTCGTACTCGGGATGAAAGTGCCACTTCGCGACCGAATGTGGATAGTCGTGGACCCACGCGCGGAACGATTCGTCGCGGTGGGTGGGAACGATCTCGAGATCCGGGTTCATCGTATGCTCCGTCGGGGCATGCCGGCGTGCTACGAACGGGACATCGACCAGCCCGTCGCGGCAGGCGGCGTGGCGCGCGTCGCGGCCGCCGGCGCCGCCGCGTGCGCGATCGGGTTCGCCTCCGGCAGCGCGACGTTGCGCTCGGTGCCGGCGTCGAACAGATGCAGGGCTTCTTCGTCGAAGCGCAACGCTACCACGGCGCCCGGCGCCGGAGCCATCGGGGCCGGCACGAGGGTCGCACACGGCTGGCCGTGCCAGTCCAGCGTGACGAGCGCCTCGGCGCCGAGCAATTCGACGAGTTCGACCGTGCCGGTCAGCGTGAGCGCGCCCGGGGTCGGATCGCATTCGGCGACGAGCCGCAGGTGGTTCGGGCGAATCGCGGCCTTCACCTGCTGGCCGTCCTGCAGCCGCGCGAAGCGTGAGGACACGAGCGGCCAGCGCGTGCCGTTGCAGTCGAGCAGCACGTTCGTGCCGACGCGGGCGATCGTGCCGTCCGCGAAGTTCATCGCGGGCGTGCCGACGAACCCGGCCGCGAACACGGTGTGCGGCTGGCCGTACAGCTCGGCCGGCGTGCCGATCTGCTCGATGCGGCCGCCGCGCATCAGCACGACGCGGTCGGCGAGCGTCATCGCTTCGAGCTGGTCGTGCGTGACGTACAGCGTGGTCGTCTTCAACTGCCGATGCAGCCGCTTGATGTCGCCGCGCAACTGCGTGCGCAGCTTCGCGTCGAGATTCGACAACGGCTCGTCGAACAGGAACACGTCGGGCGTCTTGATCATCGCGCGCGCGATCGCCGCGCGCTGCTGCTGGCCGCCCGACATTGCGCGCGGACGGCGCTCGAGCAGCGCGTCGAGGCTCAGGATGCGCGCGACCTCGCGCACGCGGCGGTCGATCTCGTCGGCCGGCACCTTCAGGCGCCGCAGGCCGAACGCGATGTTGTCGTACACCGTCATGTGCGGATACAGCGCGTAGTTCTGGAACACCATCGCGACATTGCGCTCGCGCGGCGGCAGGTCGTTGACGACTGCGTCGCCGATCGCGAGCTCGCCGCCGGTGATCGCCTCGAGGCCCGCGATCATCCGCAACATCGTCGACTTGCCGCAGCCGGACGGGCCGAGCAGCACGATGAATTCGCCGTCGGCGATCTCGAGGTCGAGCGGATGCAGCACGGCGGGGCCACCGTCGTAGTGCTTCGACAAAGCCTTGCAGGTGATCTGGGCCATGGCTCAATCCATTTCGATCTGAATCTTGACGTCGCGCGGGTGCCCGCTCGCCGCTTCCTCGAACGCGCGCACGCCTTCGGAAAACGGGAACGTGCGCGAGATGAACGGCTTCACGTCGATCGCGCCGGACGCGATCAGCGCGAGCGCGCGCGGGAAGATGTTCGCGTAGCGGAACACCGATTCGATGCGGCCTTCCTTCGCCTGCAGCGCGACCACGTCGAGCGGCACCGGCGCGACCGGCATCCCGATCAGCACCGCGCAGCCGCCCGGGCACATCAGATCGACGAGGCCCGCATACGCGTTCGTGCTGCCGCTTGCCTCGAACACGACGTCCGCGCCCCAGCCGCCCGATGCGCCGGCCACCGCGTCGGCGAGCGGCTGCGTGCGCACGTCGACGGTCGTGACGGCCGGGTTGCCGGCGAACAGCGCGAGCTTGTCCGGCACGACGTCGGCGAGGATCACGCGCGCGGCGCCGCCGGCAAGTGCGGCGAGCGCCGTCATCGCGCCGATCGTGCCGGCGCCGATCACGACCGCGAGGTCGCCCGGCTTCATCGCCGCCTTCTTCGCGGCCTGCAGGCCGATCGACAGCGGCTCGACGATCGCGCCTTCGGCGAACGACACGTTGTCGGGCAGCCGGTACGTGAACGCGGCCGGATGCACGACGAACGGCGTCAGGCAGCCGTGGATCGGCGGCGTCGCCCAGAAGCGCACGTCGGGATCGAGGTTGTACAGCCCGCGCAGCGTCGCGGGCGAATCGAGGCGCGGCACGCCGGGCTCCATGCACACGCGGTCGCCGACGCGCAGGTGCGTGACGCCGGCGCCGATCTCGACGACGGTGCCGGACGCTTCGTGACCGAGCACCATCGGCGCATCGACGCGGAACGGGCCGATTCCGCCGTGAACGTAGTAATGCACGTCGCTGCCGCAGACGCCGACCGTATGAACCTTGATCCGGACGTCGCCGGGGCCGACCTCTTGCGGCAGGTCGATGTCGCGCAGCGCGAGCTCGCGCGTGCGTTCGAGTACGAGCGCTTTCAACGTGTTCTCCTCATTTTCCCTTGACGATCGAATTGAGCAGCCGGCTCAGCATGCCGACGAATACGAGCGGCGGCAGCGCGAGCAGCACCGTCGACGCGTTGATCACGCCCCACGGCACTTCCTGACCGAGCGACGTGAACGCGGACGCGACCACCGGCAGCGTCGCGCTGCGCGACGACGTGAGCGCGAGCGCGATCATCAGTTCGTTCCACACCAGCACGAAGCTGAACACGATCCCGCCGAGCAGCGTGCTCGCGCACACCGGCAGCGCGATGTGCCAGAACACCGCGTACGGGCCGTAGCCGTCGAGCGCGGCGGCTTCCTCGATCTCGCGCGGCAGCCGGCGAAATACGGGAATCGACAGCCACGTGATGGTCGACAGCGTGACCAGCAGATACGTGACGATCATCGACAGCTTCGTGTCGTACAGCCCGAGATCGACCCAGATCGCGATCAGCGGCAGCGCGACCGCGACGGGCGGCAAAAAGCGCAGCGACAGCAGGAAGAACTGGATGTCGCGCTTGCCGCGCACCGGGTAGCGTGCGATCGCGTACGCGGCCGGCACGCCGAGCACCGCGCCGATCAGCACGGCCGCGCCGACGATCGCGATGCTGTTGCCGAGCCCGATCAATACTTCGGGGCTCGACAGCACCTGTTCGTAGTTCGCGAGCGTCGGCGTGAAGAAGAAGCGCGGCGTCGGCGTGACGATGTCGAGCAGGTGCTTGAGCGAATTGAGCACGGCCCAGAACAGCGGGAACGCGGCGACGATCAGGATCGCGCCGGCGATCGCGACGGTGGACACGGTGGCGGCGGAGCCGCGGCGAACCATTCGGCGAGCCGTCAGTCGTCCCATTTGTTGACCCTCTTCCAGATGAGCGTGAAGACGAGCGTGGTCGCGACCATCATCAGCACGGCCATGCCCGACGCATACGACACCTTGCCGGCGAGGCCGATGCCCTGCTGGTACGCGTAGAGATCGAGCGTTTCGGTCGCGATGCCGGGGCCGCCCTTGGTCATCACGTAGATCAGGTCGAACGAGCGCAGCGATTCGACCATCTTGATGAACACGAGGCTCACGAGCGGCGCCTTCAGCATCGGCAGCGCGATGTACGCATGCACCTGCCACGTCGTCGCGTAGTCGAGCCGCGCGGCTTCGAGCGGCTCGGGCGGCAGCGTCTCCAGCAGCTTCAGGATCACGACCGCGAAGAACAGCCCCCACTGCCATACGTCGACGAGCGCGACCGCATACAGCGCAAGATGCGGATCGGCGAGGAACGCGGTGTGCTCGACGCCGAGCGTGCCGAGCAGCCAGCTCAGGATCCCGGTGAGCGGCGCGTACATGAACTTCCAGATGAACGCGGCCGACACGCGCGGCAGCAGCACCGGCATGATCAGCACCAGCGACGCGAAGCGGCGCCAGCGACCGTGCACGCGCTCGAACAGGAACACCGCGAGCGCGATGCCGACCAGCACCGCGCCGGCGACCGTGACGACTTCCCACAGCACCGACACTTCGATCGCGTTCAGGAAGCGCCGGTCCGACGCGAGCCGGACGAAATTGCGCAGGCCCACGTATTCGCTGTCCGGGTAGCGCAGCACGCGGTTGCGCAACGCGAGGTTGATCGCGGCGATCGTCGGGACGAGGCTCAGGACCGCGAGCAGCGTGAGCGTCGGCGCGAGGAACACCCACGGCAGGCTCGTGCGGTCGCGGCGCGCGCTGGCGCGCCGGGCCGAAGGCTGGGAAGGGGCCGGGCGGACGCCGAGCGCGCGTCCGCCGGCGCCGTCATTTGCGAGCGACATGTTCGAGCGCGTCCTTCGCGTACTGGTCCGCGTCGTCGAGCGTGCCGCGGATGTCCGTCTGCGTGCCGGTGAACACCTGTTCGAGCGCGATGCCGAGGTTGTCGCCGATATCCGGCCACTGCGGCGTACGCCAGATCGTCACCTGCGTGACGGGGTTGGTGTCGTTCAGCCCGGCCTGAATCTGCGGCGCGACGTGCTGCTTGAAGTACGGACTGCCGATCGTGCTCGTGCGGTTGTAGTCGCTGAATACGCCGTTGCGCAGCCGTGCCTGCTCCTGGTCCTTGCTGGTCGCCCACGCGATGAAGCGGCCGGCGGCCATGCGCGTGCAGTCGTCCTTCGCGCCGACGGCCGAGATCGCGAAGCCGTGGCCGTACGCGGCCGACGGTAGCGGCGCGGGCGGCCGCGTGTAGCCGACCTTGCCGGCCACGCTCGACTTGCTCGCATCTTCCATCCAGTCCGCGAACGGCGTCGATTCGATCATGAACGCGACCTTGCCGGAGCGGAACGCTTCGAGCGCGTTGCTCCAGTCGTAGGTGGCGGCGCCCGGCGGCGCGTACTTGAACAGGTCGCCGTAGAGCTGCGTGGCCTTCACGGCGGCCGGCGAATTGAACGCGGGCTGGCCGCTCTTGTCGGTCCACGCGCCGCCCATGCCGAGCATGAACGGCGACCAGCGCCACACGTTCATCCCCGAGCCGCGCTGGCCGCGCGCGACCCAGCCGTACAGCTTCGGCGGCGCGTTGAGCTTCTTGATCGCGGCGACGAGCTGGTCGAGCGTCTTCGGCACGGGGATGTGCGCGGCGTCGAGCAGATCGCGGCGGTAGAACAGGAAGTCGCCGCCGCCGATCAGCGGCGCGAAGTACGCGACGCCGTTGTAGCTCGCGACCGCGCGGCGGCCGGGCAGGAAGTCGTCGTAGTCGTATTCCTTCGGGTAGTACTTGAGGAGCGGCACGATCCAGTTGGCCGACGCGAATTCGGCGACGTTCGCCTCGTCGACGTAGTAGATCTGGTACGAACCCGCGCCGGTCGACGCGTCGAGCCGCGATTTCGCGCGGCGGTCGTTCTCGCCGAAATAGCTGATCTCGACCTTCGTGCCGCTCTTCTTCTCGTAGTCGGCCAGCGATTTCTCCATCACCGACAAGCCGAGGCTCTTCTGCGCGAGCACCCGAAGGGTCGGCACCTTGCAGACCTGCGCGGTCGCGACGCCCGGCAGACAGGCGCCGAGCAGCACGCCGGCTGCGACGATTCGCATCTTGTTCACCCGTGTCTCCTTGATTCTGCTTGTTCGAATGCCGCCGATGACGGCAGGGACAATGGTGTGACGCGGGCGATGCGATCACCACATCAAAAAAGTTCGCGAACCGATACTTTTTGCTCAGGGTCGGTCGTGCGATGCACAAAATGTGGTGGTCGGGGCGGGCGCGGCGCTCCACCGATGGGGCGGCACGGAGGAAATGCGGCGTTACCCGCGCGCCGGACGCTGCGCTGCATCGTCGAGCGCGATCCGGTACACGCGCAGCGCGTTGTCATGCCAGATCGCGCGGCGCGCGGGGCAGTCGAGGTGCGCGATCGCGCCGGCGAACGTGCGCAGCAGCGCGGGATAGGACACGCGCAGCCCGGCCACCGGGAAATTGCTGGCGAACAGGCAGCGCCGCCAGCCGAAGATCGCGATCGTGTCGCGGATGATTCGCGCGTTGTCCGCGTCGTTCCACACGGCATCGCGCAAGCCGAGTTCGGAAATCTTCACGACCACGCGCGGCAATGCGGCAAGCGCTTCCATGCCGCGGCGCCAGCGCGCGACCCCGGCTTCGGAACGATCCCACGGCAGCCCCGCGTGTTCGAGCACGACGTCGACTTCGGGCGCATCGGCCAGCATCGCGGCCGCGTCGCCGAGATGCCAGAACGGCACGCGCAGATCCCAGCTCAGGCCGTGCGCGGCGAGACGTTCGAGCGCCGCCGGCCAGCGCGGATCGTGCAGAGCGCCCGGTTCGTCGATCGATGCATCGGGCGCTGCCGCGGTGCGCGGCTTGAAACGGACGCCGCGCACGCGCGGCCATGCGGCCTGTTCGGCGAGCCGTTCGTCCGCATCGCCCGCCAGCAGATCGACCCACGCGACGAGCGCCGACGGCAGCGCGTGCGCGGCCGCGACCTCGTGCAGCCAGCGCGTTTCCGCGAGCGCCTCATCGCGCGCACGTTCGGCTTCGACGTGCACGCTGGCGACGAGCGGTGCACACTGCGCCGTGCGCCGGAAATCGTCGACGCCGAAGTTGCGGCACAGCGCCGCGTAGTCGCCGAACATGAAGCGCGCCGGGTCGTAGTGCGTCTGCAGCCACGGGTAGTGCGCGCCCGCATCGAGTCGCCACAGATGATGATGCGCGTCGACGAGCGCGTCGGGCATGCCGTCGGGCGGCGCTTCGTCGCGCATGTCAGAGCGCGCCGGCGAGCACGTACGACGCATCGGGCTCGCGCAGCGTCGGCAGCGCACCGACGAAGTGCCATGCGTCGAGGTCGAGTTCGCGCACGTGGTCGTCCTGGAACGATACGTATGCGACGCGCCGCGACGGATGAAACGACAGCGCGGTCGGGTTCGCGGGCAGCGCGATGCGCTCGATCTCCTCGAGCTGCCGCGCATCGAATACCGAGATCGACTGCTCGCCCGAATTGGTCAACAGCAGCAGGTCGCGACCGTCGGGCGCGCTCGCCCGGTAGATGCGGTTCGGATCGCTGCGGGTTTTGACGCGACGGCGGCAGGTCATCGTTTCGGTGTCGATCTCGACCAGCGTGTCGTCGCCGCGATTCGCGACGAACAGCGTGCGCTCGTCGCTCGACAGTGCATTGCCTTCGGGGCGCGGGCCGGGCATCACCGCGCGCGGCGCGACCGTCGCGTCGCGCGGATGGAATTGCGTGACCGTGTTCGACAGCAGATGCACGCCGTACGCGCGGCTCGCGTCGCGCGTGAGCGTCACGAGGTGCGTTTTCACGCCGCCGGACGGCACGGCCATGTTCGGTACCGGCTGCCGGGTCGGCTCGTCGAATACGAGCAGCATGTCGTGCGCCTCGCTCATCGCGTACAGCCGGCCGTCGCGGTCGCTCGCCATCCCGTGCGGCCGGTAGTACGGCCACAGGTCGAGCATGCGCGTGTGCGTGCGCTCGACGAGATCGATCTCGGCGATCCGGTGATCGCCTTCATGGCCGCGCGACCATGCGGTCTCGATCCCGAAAATGCCGACGTACGCGTAGCGGTCGTTCACGTCGACGGTGAACTCGTGCGGAAAGTTCGGCAACACGATGTGCTTGAGCGCGGCTTTGGTTTCGAGATCGTAGAAGCTGAAGGTGTGGGCGCATTTCTGCACCAGCAACAGGATGTCGTTCATGGTGTGTCTCCGTTGTTTCGTTCGCGTGCCCGCCGTGTGTCGGCGCGCGCGTCAGTCTTCGCAGCGGCGGGGCAGCGTCAACGCGAGCAAGCCTGCCACGGCCAGCGTGACGGCGAGGCTGTACACGCCGGCCGCCGCGCTCACGTGCTGCGTCAGCACGCCGACCGCATACGGGCCGCAGAAGCCGCCGAGGTTGCCGAGCGCGTTGATCAGGCCGCGTGCACTGCCGGCCGCCTCGACGCTGCAGAGCTTCGGCGGAATCGCCCAGAACACGCCGGCCGCCGCCTGCAGGAAGAAGCCGCAGCCGATCAGGAACGCGAACGACACGACCATCGACGCATGCGTGAGCACCGACAGCGCGAGGCACGCGGCGAAGCCGACGAGCGGCAGCAGCACGAACAGCCGCCGCTTGCCGGTCCGGTCGGACCAATACGACGTGACGAGCATCCCGATCACCATCGCGACGTACGGCAGCATCGCGAGCACGCCGATCCTGCCCATCCCGCTGTGCGTGAGGTTTTTCAGCAGGGTCGGCAGCCACATCGTATAGCCGTAGATACCGGCCTGATAGCAGAAGTTGATCGCGATGAGCAGCCAGATCGTCGGGTGGCGCAGCAGCGCGCCGAACGAGGCGGCAGCCGGCGTGCCGGCCGCGCGCTTGCGTTCCTGCTCGTCGCGCAGCGCGTCGAGGATGTACGCCTTCTCGCGCGGCGACACCCAGCGTGCGGTCTGCGGACCGTCGTCGGCGAACAGCATCCACACGACCAGGCACAGCAGCGACAGCGCGCCCGCGCTGAAGAACAGGTGATGCCAGTCGTACGCGGCGAGAATGAAGCCGGACAGCGGCGCGGTGATCATGCCGGCGAGCGGCACGAACAGGATGACCATCGCATTCGCGCGGCCGCGTTCGCGATCGGGAAACCAGTGGCTGACCATCGTCAGCACGACGGGCAGCATCCCGCCCTCGGCCACGCCGAGCAGGAAGCGTAGCGTCAACAGTTGCCACGTATGGGTGACGAGCCCGGTCAGTGCCGACAGCACGGCCCAGCTCACGAGCGACCACGCGATGAAGGTCTTGCCGCTGCCGAGCGCCGCATGCCGGCCGCCGGGAATCTGCAGGAACAGGTAGCCGAAGAAGAAGATGCCGCCGGCGAGACCGGCCATCGTCGCGTTCATGCCGAGATCGGCGTTCATTCCGCCCGGCATCGCGAACGCGATGTTCACGCGGTCCATGTAGGAAATGATGCAGGCGAGCAGCAGCGGCGGGATCACGCGCAGCCAGCGGCGGCGCGGAATGGCTTCGCCGGCTTCGTATGCCGGGGTCGCGGGGTTCAGCAGATTCATGGTGTCTCCGTCCATCCGATGAGCGGCGGCGGCTTTCTGTCGGGCCGCTGTCACGCCGATGCGCAACGCACGCGCGTTGCGGGTGAAAAAACGATGTCTAGCGCCCCCAGCGCAGTACGAGCGGGTCGAGCCGCCGCGCCGTGTCGAGCAGGCCGGCACGTACCTGCGGATGCAGCTCGGGCCACGGCGCGCGCGGCCGGTCGCACGCGATCACGCCGCCTTCCTTCATCAGCGCCTTCGCGGTGAGGAAGCCCGACTGGCGGTTCTCGTAGTTGATCAGCGGCAGCCAGCGCGCGTATTCGTCGTACGCGTCGTCGCGACGCCCGGCGAAATACGCGTCGGTGATCCGGCGAATCCCGTCCGGATAGCCGCCGCCCGTCATCGCGCCGGTCGCGCCGGCATCGAGGTCGGCGAGCAACGTGATGCCTTCCTCGCCGTCCCACGGCCCTTCGATCGCGTCGCCGCCGAGCGCGATCAGCTCGCGCAGCTTCGACGCGGCGCCGGCGGTCTCGATCTTGAAGTACGACACCGCGTCGATCTCGCGCGCGAGCGCCGCGAGCAGAGACGCGGGCAGTGCGACGCCACTGGCCGGTGCGTCCTGGATCATCAGCGGAATGGCGAGGCCGTCGGCGATTTCGCGGAAGTACGCGCGGATCTGCGCGTCGGAGACGCGGAACGTCGCGCCGTGGTACGGCGGCATCGCCATCACCATCGCGGCGCCGAGCGCCTGGGCGTGCCGGTTGCGTTGCGCGCAGATCCGCGCGCTGAAGTGCGACGTCGTGACGATCACCGGCACGCGGGCCGCGACGTGCTCGAGCGTGGTGCGCGTGAGCAGATCGCGTTCGTCGTCGCCGAGCGCGAACTGCTCGGAATAGTTCGCGTGGATGCAAAGGCCGTGCGAGCCGGCATCGATCATGAAATCGATGCAGCGGCGCTGGCCGTCGAGATCGAGCGCGCCGTGCGCGTCGAAAATCGTCGGCACGACGGGAAAGACGCCCTGGTAGCGTGTGCTCATGGCCGGCCTCACTCGACGATGTCGAACTGGTCGAGGAATTCGGTCTTCAACGTGAGGCCGAGGCCCGGCACGTCGTCGCGCAGTTGCAGGAAGCCGTTCTCGGCCACCGGCTCGCCGTCGAAGATGTAATAGAACAGCTCGTTGCCGACCTCGACGTCGAACATCGGGAAGTACTCGCTCATCGGCGACGCGAGCGTGCTCATCGTCAGATGGTAGTTGTGCATCTGGCCCGCGTGCGGAATCACCGGCACGCTGTACGCCTCGCACAGCGCGTTGATCTTGTGCGCCATCGTGATCCCGCCGACGCGGTTCGTGTCGTACTGGACGACCGACACGGCCTTGCGGTCGAGCAACTGCTTGAAGCCGTACAGCGTGAATTCGTGCTCGCCGCCGGAGATCGGGATGGTCGTGAGCCGGTTCAGTTCCGCGTAGCCGTCGATGTCGTCGGCGATCACCGGCTCTTCCAGCCAGCGCGGCTGGTACTTCTCCAGCTTCGGCAGGATGCGCTTCGCATACTCGAGGTTCCAGCCCATGTAGCACTCGAGCATCAGGTCGTTGTCGTAGCCGATCACCTCGCGGATCGCCGCGACCGACTTCAGGTTCTCGACCACGCCCTGCTGCCCGTGCGCGGGCCCGTAGCCGAAGCGCATCTTGAACGCGCGAAAGCCTTCCTTCAGGTACTGCTGCGCTTCCTCCTGCATTGCCCTCAGGTCGGTGCGGTAGAGCTTCGAGTAGTAGCACGGGATCCGTTCCTTGGTGCGGCCGCCGAGCAGCTTGAACACAGGCTTGCCGACGCTCTTGCCGAGGATGTCCCAGATCGCGATGTCGACCGCCGAGATCGCGGCCATGCCGATGCCCTTGCGGCCCCAGGCGTGCGTCGCGCGGTACATGCGCTGGCTCAGGTACTCGTAGTCCCACGGGTCCTGGCCGATCACGAGCGGCGCGAGGTACTGGTCGACGATCGCCTTCGCGACGTGCGGCGCGAGCGCGACGTTGCCGAGGCCGACGATGCCGTCGTCGGTTTCGACTTCGACGACCGTCCACGCATGGAAGCGGAACGTGCTCATTGTTTCCTGCGGCGCATACAGCAGGTCCATCGCGTTCGAGCAGAAGTTGCCTTGCGGCGGGACGGTCTTGCCTTTCCACTGGAATACGCGGGCGCGTACGGAGCGAATCTTCATGGTGGTGTCTCCGGAATCGATGTCGTCGGTGTAGAGGGCGTGCGAGCGTCACGCCGAAACGGTGGGCGAGCGCCGCGCGGCGCCCATTCGGCACGCGATCTGCAGCGCCTGCCAGGATGCGCCGACGTCGGCCGTGCCGCGGCCCGCGATGTCGTACGCGGTGCCGTGCGCGGGCGTCGTGATCGGCACGGGCAGCCCGCCCTGCACGGTCACGCCGCGCGAGAAGCCGAGCAGCTTGATCGCGATCTGCCCCTGGTCGTGATACATCGTGACGACCGCCTGGTAATCGCCGGCCTGTGCCTTCAGGAAGATCGTGTCGGCCGGGAACGGGCCGTGGAACGGCGCGTCGGTCGGCCAGTCGCGTGCCTGCAACCGGCGCACGGCCGGCTCGATGACGTCGACTTCCTCGCGGCCGCAACTGCCGCCGTCGCCGCCGTGCGGGTTGAACGCGGCGATCGCGACCTTCGGCGCGGCGACGCCGTTCGCGAGCAGCGACCGGTAGATCAGCTCCGACGCCTGTTCGATCCGTTCGATGCTCAGCTGGGCGGCCGCATCCTTGAGCGGAATGTGCGACGAGATCCGCGCCGTCCACAGTTCGCCAAGCGTGTTGAATTCGCAGAAGTAGCCGGTCACGCCGAGCGCTTCGGCGAAGTGGTGCAGTTCGTCGTCGTGACGCAGGCCGCCGAGCTTCATCGCGTACTTGTTCAGGGGTGCGAAGCAGATCGCATCGACGTCGCCGGCGCGCGCGGCGTCGAGGCAACGGTCGAGCACGGTCAGCGCCGAGCGGCCGCCGGCAGCGCCCGCCTCGCCGACCGTGACCAGCGCGGGATCGATCGTATCGACCGCGACGAACGCGGCGCGCTCGGTGGACGGCCGGCCGCGCACGGCGGCGAGCGACGCGACGGGTTCGACGTCGACCTCGACGCCGGCGACACGCTGGCCGGCTTCCCACAGCCAGCGATCGCCGATCAGTACGAGGTTCGCGCGGGCGGTCGCATCGGGGCGGGCGAGCAGTTTCGCGATCAGTTCGGCGCCGATGCCGGCGGGGTCGCCGAGCGTCAGCGCGACGACGGGCAGGGCGGCGTCGGTCGAGAGGGTGTGCATGCGGTGTCTCCGGTGGCGGCGCACGGCCGTTGGTCTATGGGGTTGATGCTAGGTAGACGGAATGAGTCGGTAAATTGAAAACTCTTGATGAATCGATAACCAGGAGTAATCGAAGATGGGCTCGATCGACCGACGAGATTCGACCCCGCAATTGCTGAACCGGCTGCGCATGCGCCAGATCGCGCTGCTGCTCGCCGTGGACGAATGCTCGACGCTGCGCGCGGCGGCCGAGCAGATGGGCCTTACGCAACCGGCCGCGACGAAGATGCTGGCCGAACTGGAGAGCGCGCTCGGCCAGCGGCTGTTCGATCGCATCGGGCGCGGGCTCGTGCTGAATCCGGCCGGCGAGCGCGTGCTCGGCTATTTCCGCGGCATCCGCGGCAGCATGGAGGCACTGAACCGCGAACTCGGCGAGCTGCAACTGGGCAGCGCGGGGCGGCTCGCGATCGGCAGCATCATGGCGGCGTCGCCGGGGCGGCTGACCGAGGCGCTGGTGCGGTTGAAGGCGCGTTATCCGCTGCTTGCGATCGACATCGCGGTGGATACGAGCGACCGGCTGATGCCGCAGCTTCGCGAAGGCGTGCTCGAAGTGGTGATCGGGCGCAACGTGGGGACCGACTGCGACTTCCGCGTGGTCGACGACGAGGCGCTCGCGATCATCGCGGGCCGCGACCATCCGCTCGCGGGCGCGGGGCCGGTCGAATTCGACGCGTTGCTCGAGTACGCGTGGATCCTGCAGCCGGCCGGCAGCCCGGCGCGCGAGGTCGTCGAGCGCGAATTCCGCGCGCGTCACCAGCCGATGCCGCGCGGGCTCGTCGAAACGGGCTCGATCCTGACCACGATGAACCTCGTCGACCGTTCGTCGATGCTCGGCGTGATTCCGCTGACGGTCGCGCAGCGCAACGCGGCGCACGGGCTCGTCGCGATCGTCGATTACACGCTGGAGCAGAAGCTGCCGTCGTACGGCAGCCTCGTGCGGCGCGACCGGCCGTTGAGCATCCCCGCCCGGCAGTTTCTCGCGCTGTTTCACCAGGACGCCGTGGGCGCGGACGGCGGCGCCTGATCCGGCGGTGCGCCGCCGCGTCGGTCACGTGTCGCGGAACGCGGCGATGCGTGACGACGGCGCGGAAGGGACGACAGAGGCAGCGAAGACCGGCTTCAGTGTGCCGACGGCGCGGCGGGCGCGTCGGCGAGCGCCGGCATCGAGTCGGACAGCGCGCGGTCCGGCCGAATCCGCAGCGCGGCGACGATGCCGAACAGCAGCATCGCGACCGAGCCGATGAACGGCACCGTCCAACTGCCGGTGCGATCGACGAGATAGCCGAACAGGATCGGCGACAGGATTCCCGAGATCGCGGAACCGGCGTTCATCATTCCGCTCGCGATGCCGGCATGGGCCGGCGCGATATCGCTCGGCACGGCCCAGATCGGCCCGATCGTCAGTTCGAGGCACAGGAACGAGCCCGACAGGCACAGCGCGACGCCGGCCGTCGAGTGCACGAAGGCGAGCGGCAGCAGGCAGGCGAGCGCACCGACGAAGCTCGTCACGATCACGCTCTGGCGCGACAGCGCGAGGTTGCCGGTCTTCCGGTAGATGCGGTCGCAGAGCCAGCCGCCGAGCGTGTCGCCGACGACGCCCGCGAAGAACACGCCGGACGCGAACAACGCGGTCGATTTCAGGTTGAGGCCCTGGCCGTTCAAGAAAAAGGTCGGCAGCCACGTGAAGAACAGCCACGCGGTCCAGCCGTAGCAGAAGTACACGAAGATGGTCGGCGCCATCCGGCGCAACAGCGGGCCCCACGGCGTGGGCCCGGAGAGTGCGGCGGGGCGGCGGGTGCGCGTGCGGCCATCGTCGTCGCCGAGCGGATGCTCGCGGAAACCGGCGATCCACCATGCGAGCCACGCCAGCGTGACCGCGCCGATCACGAAGAACGCCGCGCGCCACGACAGCCACGTCATCAGCGCGGCGACGATCGGCGGCGTGACCGCGTTGCCGAGCCGGGAGAACGAATGCGTGAAGCCCTGCACGACGCCGCGCCGCTCGCGCGGGAACCACTGCGTGATCGCTCGGGCCTGGGCCGGCAGCGTCGCGCCTTCGCCGATGCCGAGCAGCAGGCGCGCGGCGAACAGCAGCCCGAGGCTGTGCACGAGCCCGGTCGCGAACGTGGAGACGACCCAGATCAGCCCGCAGCCGATCAGCGTGATGCGGGCGCCGAACCGGTCGGCGATCCAGCCGCCGCCGATCTGGCAAATTGCATACGAATACGCGAACGCGGAGAAGGCGACGCCAAGCTCGGTATTCGACAGCCCGAGTTCGGCCTTGATCGCGCCGGCTGCGGTCGCGAGATTGACGCGGTCGACGTAGAGGATGAACGAAAGCGCGCACAGCAGCCACAGCGTGTGGCGCCGTTGACGGTGGTCGGTGGGCATCTGTCTCACTCCATGTTCGTGCGCGGCGTTGCAATGACGCTGCGTTCACGGGCCGGCCCAGCATCGCGCGGCGGTGGAGACGCTGTCCAATGAATCTTTGGGATCAATCGATAACCCCAGGTGTTCATTTCCGCTTCAGCCGCACGTGTCCGGCGCGGTGCGCAAGCTGGCGATTGCGCGAAGCGAGGCACTGGAGGTGGTGCGCTACGTGACCATCCGCACGCGGCCGGCATTCGACTGTGCCGGCGCCGTGCGCGCGGGGGCGTGCAGCGCGCGGCCGGGAAGGGGACGGTGCCCGTGATGGTGCATACGACGCCGGGTTCGGTCCGCCGCTCGAACAGGTCGGGCGCGAGCCGCGCGCGTGAGCGCCGGGGCCCGCGCGTTACGCCGGGAAGCGCTCGCCGTCGGGCGCCGGCACGAGATCGTCGGGCCACTGCACGTCGAACCGCGTGCCGCCCGCGCCGGTCGGCACGCACAGCGCTTCGCCGCGATGCGCATGCGCGATCGCCGCGACGACGGCGAGCCCGAGGCCGGTGCCGCCGGGTTGCGACTCGTCGACGCGCCGGAACGCCTGGAACACGTGCGGCGCGAACTCGGCGGGAATGCCCGGGCCGTCGTCCTCGACGCGCAGCCGGCACATTCCGTTCTCGATGCGTGTCTGGATCCGGATCGCGCCGGGCACCGCATGGCGGCGTGCGTTCTCCAGCAGCGCGAGCAATGCCTGGCGGACGCGGACCGGGTCGCAGCGCATGCGACGCGGGTCGAGGTCGAGTTCCGGATGCTGGCCGGCGGCCTGCAGCGCGTGCGCGAACACGTCGACCACGGCGCGCACTTCGGCGCCGAGATCGGTGTCGCGGATCTCGATGCTCAGGTGGCCGCTGTCGGCGAGGCTGACCACGCGCAGATCCTCGATCAGCCGCGTCAGCCCTTCGACTTGCGCGAGCAGGCTGCGGTACAGCGCCTCGCTCGGCGTGAACACGCCTTCGGCGAGCCCCTGCAGCCGGCCGCGCAGCACGGTCACGGGCGTGCGCAGCTCGTGCGCGATCGCCGCGTTCCAGAAGGTTTGTTCGTCGGTCACGCGCTGCAGCTCGCTCGCGAGCGCGTTGAAGTTGTCGGCGAGCAGCGCCGCTTCCTTCAACGAACGGTCGCCGGCAACCGCGCGTGCGCCGAGATCGCCGCGCGCGACCCGGCGAATGCTGTCCGTCACCGAATTCAGCGGCACGAGGATGCGGCGCGACAGGTTGATCGCGACGACGATCGCGATCAGCAGGCCGACCAGCGTGGTCGAGATGATCCATACCCACTCCGGCCCGCTCGGGAGCCAGCTCTGCGGCTGGAACGACTCCGGCGAGTACTGGTACAGCAGGTAGTAGAACGCATAGGCCGTCACGACGATCAGCACCGTGACGCCGAAGGCGATCGCGCCCATCGTCAGCGCGATCTGGCGGCTCAGGCCATCGAGTCTCACTCGCCGCTCCACAGTTTGTAGCCGACGCCGCGCACGCTGGCCGGCACGCCCGCGACGCCGAGATCGTCGAGTTTCTTGCGCAGCTTGCTGACGTGGCTGTCGACCGTGCGCTCCAGCGCGTCGCCTTCCGGCAGGCAGGTGGCCATCAGCTCGGCGCGGCTGAACACGCGGCGCGGCGCGCGCGCGAGCTGCGCGAGCAGCTTGAATTCGGTGAGCGTCAGCACGAGCGTGTGGCGCGCGCCGTCGATTTCGACCGTCGCTTCGTGGTGCTCGAGATCGATCTCGAACGGTGCGGCGCGCAGCACGCGCTGCTCTTCCTGGCGCGAGCCGCCCATCGACCGGCGCAGCACCACCTGGGCGCGCGCGACGACTTCGGCCGGGTTGAACGGCTTGACCACGTAGTCGTCGGCGCCGATGCGCAGCCCGGTCAGCTTGTCGATGTCCTGGTCGAGCGCGGTCAGCATGATGACCGGCGTATCGCCGCGATGGCGGATCTCGGCGAGCACCTTCCAGCCGTCGACGTGCGGCATCTGCACGTCGAGCAGCACGAGATCGGGCTTCAGCGACAGGTGGAGTTCGAGCGCGCGGCGGCCGTCGGCGGCGTGCACGGTACGCAGGCCGTTGCGCGCGAAATAGGCGATCAGGATCTCGGCGATCTCGGGTTCGTCCTCGGCGATGAGGACGAGCGCCTGTGCGCGCTGGCCGGCGCCGGGAGATGAAGAAAATTCGGGCATGGCCACTCGTTCGGATCTATCGGGGTTCCATCGAATCGCCATACTACCGCACGGCCCGCGCAACCGAACGGAGACGGGCGAAGCCGCGCCGATCATCGTCGCGTGCGCGGGCTTTCCGCGACCTTTCGGAAGCGCTGCGATGCATTGCCCGACAGGGGAATACCCTGTCTTTTTTTTTCGATCCTGTTTTATGTATCATGACCTAACTTTTGCAACATGTACTAATTAGAGGCGCCGGAAAATCCATATCGGTACGGGCAGTCCGGCGCGTGTTCAGGCAGGAATGCGAACCGGATTCGCGCGCGCCGTCAGAGGGGCGGGTGGGCCGGCGGCAGGTGAAGCGGATCGGGATCGCATCCCGTCGTCAGACTCCGCGCGAACGATGGCTGTCTCCCGGCAGGGCGGCCGGCGTTCGCGCCCATTGCAGGCGTCATTTACCGATCATGTCCAGGAAGTCATCCATCAGCGGGTCGGCCGACCTGCAGCGCAGGCAGTGGCTCAAGGCCGCGGGCGCGTCGGTCGCGGCGAGCGGTCTTGCACTCGGCGCTGCGCGGGCGAAGGCCGATTCGGCGTCAGCCGCCGGCCAGGGCGGCGACGTCCTCGATGTCGCGATCGTCGGCGCCGGGTTGGCCGGCCTGACGGCCGCGCGCGACCTGCGCTACGCGGGCTGCGAATCCTTCGTCGTGCTGGAGGCGCGCGACCGCGTGGGCGGCCGCACGCTGAACTACGACGTCGGCGGCGGCTTCGTGACCGAAGTCGGCGGCCAGTGGATCGGCCCGGGCCAGACGGCGATCGCCGATCTTGCCCGCGAGCTGGAAGTCGGCACGTTTCCGAGCTACTACGCGGGCAAGACGGTGATCCTGGGCGGCGACGGGCGCGCCGAGATCGACCTGGAGGGCACCTTCGGCACCGACGAGGCCGTCGCGGCGAAGCTCGGCAGGTTGTCGCGCGACGTGCCGTCCGGTGCGCCGTGGACGTCGCCGAAGGTCGGCGAGCTCGACCGGCTGTCGGTCGGCGACTGGCTCGCGACACAGGGCATCAAGGCGGAAGACCGGATGGGCTGGAACGCATCGATCTCGCTGTCGGGCGGCGTCGCGCCGGCGAAGATGGGGCTGCTGCACTTCCTGTCGATGATCAACTCCGCCGATTGCGATTACGCGCAGCTCGACTCGATCAAGCACAGCGCACAGGAAACGCGGTTCGTCGGCGGCTCGCAGCGCCTGAGCATCCGGATGGCGCAGCAACTGGGCGACAAGGTGCGGCTGTCGTCGCCGGTGCGGCGGATCGTCGGCTGGGATCGCGACGTCGTCACGTTGCAGACCGATCGCGGCACGGTGCGCGCGAAAAAGGTCGTGATGGCGCTTCACCCGGCGCTGTGCCACCAGGTGCAGTTCGATCCGCCGCTGCCTGAAAAGCGCCACGCGCTGCAGCGCGCGTGGCCGGCCCATTCGCCGGCGCGCAAGACGGCGATGGTCTATCGCCGCCCGTTCTGGCGCGACAAGGGACTGAACGGCCACATCTTCCAGACCGACGGGCCGATCTTCTGGGCCTACGACAATTCGCCGCCGGGCGGCGAGATCGGCGTGATCAACGCATTCGTGCGGAATGCGCTGATGCCGTCGGATCCGCAGGCCGCGCAGCAGATGCACATGGATCTCTATGCGCAGGCGTGGGGCGACGAAGCGCGTGCGCCGGTGTCGTACCACGATCGCGACTGGGGGCTGGCCGACCCGTGGACGATCACGTGCGTGTCGGCGATCCCGCCCGGCTTCTGGAGCGCGCACGGCGACGCGTTGCGCGCGCCGTGCGGCAACCTGATCTGGTCGGGCACCGAGACCGCGAACATCTGGGCCGGCTACATGGACGGCGCCGTGCGTGCCGGTCACCAAAGCGCGCTTCAGGCGCTCAATGCGCTGCGTCGTGCTTAGGAGACCGAAAATGAAGAAACGCATGCTGCTCGTCGCGGCGCTCGTGGTGATCGGTGCGTTGCTGGTGCTCTACGGCCCGACGCTGCTCGGCTTCTATCGCCTGCAGCGCCATATCGATACGGCCGCGCAAGCCGATGACGCCGACGGCGGCCCGTGGCCGCGCGTGACCGACGCGTGCATGGGCTGCCATGGCATGAAGGGCACGTCGCTCAGCCAGGCGTATCCGAGCCTCGCCGGCCAGCCGGCGCAATACGTGGCCGCGCAGCTTCGCGCGTTTGCGGGCGGGCAACGCACGAACCCGACGATGGGCCCGCTCGCGATGACGATGAGCGAAGCCGAGATCACGCGTGTGGCCGGCTATTACGCGAAGCAGGCGCCGCTGGACAACCGCTATTTCAAGCCGGATGCACGACTGCGCGCGAAAGGCGAACAACTCGTGACGGCCGGCGCGTGCGCGGCCTGCCACGGCGCACGGCTGACGGGGCAGGCGCAGTTCCCGCGTCTGGCCGGCCAGGGCTACGACTATCTGCTCGCGCAGCTCGACGCGTTCGCGATGGGCTCGCGCAGCGAGGCGACCGGCACGATGCAGCGCGTCGCGCAGGCGATGTCGGCGGACGATCGGGCGGCGGTGGCGACCTATCTTGCAAGCCTCGGCCCCGCCAGGCAGTGAATCAACGGCAGCAATCGACTTCGGGAGTTCGAACCATGGATCACAGATCACTTGTCCTTTGTCTTGCCAGCGCGACGCTCGCGATGACGACCGGCGTCTACGGCTTCAAGTTCGTGCGCAAGCGCAACTTCCTGCTCGGCTTCGAATGGTGGATCGTGACGATCTCCGCGTCCAACGCAGTGATCTTCTTCGCGACGGAATCGCCGGTGTCGTACTTCGTTTCGCACTTCCTCGACGCGTTCTCGCGCGGGTTCGGGATGCCGGTGATCGCGGTCGCGGGCCTGATGGCCGTCACGCACGGCTACCGGCCGTCGATGCGGCAGGACGTGACGCTGTTCGTGCTCGCGACGCTCGGGACGGTCGCGCTCGTGGCCGGCGCGTTGCAGCATGCGCTGCCGTACTTTTACGTGGCGATGTGGACGCTGATGTCGATCTATCTCGCCGGTTTCGTGTGGCGGCTCGTGCGTGCCGGCCACGCGGTCCACGCGCTGACGACGACGCTCGCGCTCGTCGCTTCGCAGGCGATCGCGTGCATCTACGATTTCTACAAGATTCCCGGCGAGGAAACCAACGTCGTGTTCAATTTCTACGTACTGGCGTTGCTGACCTGGTCGTACCTGACCGCCACGCTCTATTACGCGTATTGCGCGCTGGAGCGCGACGCCGGGCCCGGCAAGGTGAACGCGAGCGTCCTGTCGTATCCGAAATGAGTCGCGCCATCGAGGAAGCGGACACGGCACGCGCCGGTCGCGGGTCTGGCTGCGGCGATCGCGGAGCGCGCGGATGGACCGGGTTCGCCTGACCCGCGCCGAGCGGCGCAATGCGACGCGCGAACGCCTGATCGATGCCGCGCGCGCGATCTTCGCGGAGAAGGGGTATGCGGCCGCGAGCGTGGAAGACATTGCCGCGACGGCCGGGCATACCCGCGGCGCGTTCTACTCGAACTTCCGCGGCAAGGCCGACGCGCTGTTCGAGTTGCTACGACGCGATCAGGGCGAGGCTGCCGCGGCATTGCAGCGGATCGTCGGTTCGCATGACCCCGCCGACGACGCGCAGCGCGCGATGCTCGCGTACTGGCGAAGGGGCACGACCCGGTCTGCATCGCGCCTGATGTGGCTCGACGCGCAGCTCCAGGCGGCGCGCGATACGCGGTTCCGCGCGCGCTTCGGCGCGTTGCTGCGCGAGCGGCAGGCGCTCGCGGTCGCGTGCATCGACGCGTATGCGGCGCGGGCCGGCGTGTCGCTGCCGTTGCCTGCGCCGGTGCTGGCGCGCGGCCTGACCGCGCTGTGCGACGGCATGCAGTCGGACGGCGCGGCCGATGCACGGAGCACGGTCGACGCGCCGGCCGACGCGGTGTTGGACGGCTTCATCACGCACATGGTGTTCGACCGCGTGCGCGGATGAACGCGCGAAGAAGCGGCGGCGGTGCGTTGTCGTGTGCGTGTATGAAGGCCGAAAGCCGATTGTCATGACGGGCCGGCGGCGGACGGCGACGGACGTTCGATCATGCAGACGAAACAGGGAATACCCCGTCTTTTTCTTTTCATTATTTTTGTCATGATGACCTAACATAGTCATCGTGTTCTACTGGTGACCGGCAATGAAGGCGAACCGCCGGTCGTGGCTGAACGAATCGGGAGATGGACGATGGATGCAATGACGCGCAAGGCGTTCTTCGAGGACGGAGCCGTGCTCATCGAAGGCGTGCTGAACGACGAACAACTCGCGCAATGCCGCGCGGTGTTCGACTGGGGGATGGAGAACCCGGGCCCGATGGCGACGACGCTGCTCGACGGCACCGAATACAAGTCGCACAACGACAACGCGAATCCGTACGCGAAGGCGCGGCTCGACGCACTGGTCGGCACGCTGCCGTTCGGGCAACTGTTCGCCGACCTTTGGGGCTCGAAGCACGTGTGGTACTTCGCCGAGGAGCTGTTCATGAAGGCCGGCGGCAAGAGCGCACGCTCGCCGTGGCACCAGGACACGTCGTACCTGCCGTGGCAGGGGATGCATTTCGGCAACGCGTGGATCAGCTTCGAGCACGTCCCGAAGCGCAATGCGCTCGAGATCGTGCGCGGCTCGCATCACGGTGTGCGCCATGACGGCACGACGTTCCAGAACGCCGACGATCCGACCGACCCGTTGCATGGCGGCGACGTGTGGCCGCGCTTGCCGGACATCGAGGCCGAGCGCCGTGCGGCGCCGGATGCGTACGACATCCTGTCGTGGGAAACGAAACCGGGCGACGTGCTGCTGCTTCATCCGGGCGTGCTGCACGGCGGCGGCGCGGTCGACGCCGATTTCCCCGATCGCCACACGCTCGTGCTGCGCTTTTTCGGCGACGACGCGGTGTTCAGTCCGCTGCCCGACGAAAGCCGCTCGGGATTCACGCCGGCCGGCGTGCTGTTCGTCGAGGAACTCGCCGCGCTGAAGGCCGGCGATCCGTTTCGCGCGCCGTGTTTCCGTCAACTCGTCTGAACCGGGAGATTTTCAACATGACAGCCACTCCGAAGCGGCAATCGATCGTGCCGGCAGCGTTCCAGCCGTGGTACGACGCGTACCACTTTTCGCCGGCGACGCGCGTCGGCGACACGATCTGGGTGTCGGGCCAAGTCGGCCTCGACGCGCAGATGCAGCCGGCCGACGGCGTGCAAGCGCAGGCGCGGATCGCGTTCGAATGCCTGAAGACGATTCTCGAGGAAGCCGGCGCGAGTCTCGCCGACGTCGTCGAACTGACGACCTTCCATACGGATCTGCAGCGCGAGACCGAAGGCTTCGCAGCGGTCAAGGACGTGTATTTCCCCGACCGTTACCCGTCGTGGACGGCGGTGGGCGTCACGCAGCTGGCGCTGCCGGGGCTGTGCGTCGAGATTCGCGCGGTGGCGGTGGCCGGGTCCGGCAAGGGCTGACGGAAGGCACGAGGGTTGTTCGCCGATTCTGCGTTCCAGTCGAATCGCAGTCCTGACGAAAAATACTGGAATGGCAGTCGAGCGGCAAACGGTCGGCCGGAGAAACTCCGGCCGGCGCGACAAGGTGCGACGTCGCCGTCGACTGACGGCGACGATCGAAGCAAACGGGTTTCGTCCGGAATGGACGAGCGAAGGCGGAGCAGCAAGGAGAACCATGATGAAGAAGCATCGTTTCTGGACCACGTCCGCGATCGCGGCCGCTGCATGTGTCGCGATCGGCACCGCCGTCGCGGCGGACGACCTGACGCCGGCCGGCGCCGACCGCTCGGCGAGCAAGGACGGCACGGTGCCGGCTTATGCGGGCAAGCAGTCGCCCGACGCCGGCTGGGAGTGGGGCAAGGTGCGCGGCGATTTCTGGAAGCATCGCAACGAGAAGCCGCTCTACTCGATCGACGCGGCGAACGTCGACAAGTATGCGGACAAGCTGTCGCCCGGCCAGGTGGCGCTGATCAAGCAGAAGAAGGGCTACCGGATGGACGTCTATCCGTCCCATCGCGAATGCCAGTTGCCGGATGCCGTCGAGCAGAACTCGAAGGCGAACCTCACCGCCGCGAAGCTGGATGCGAGCGGCGAGAACCTCGCCGCGGCCGCGTTGCCCGGCGTGCCGTTTCCGCAACCGAAAAGCGGCATCGAAGCGATCCTGAACTACGAGATGCGCTATCGCGGCGAAGGCGTCGACTGGGCGCAGGTCGCCACGACGATTTCACCGCGTCCGGGCAGCAGCGAATGGATCGACGCAGTCGGCCCGCAGACGTATTACTTCCCGTCCGGCAAGCTCGGCAAGACGTCGCCGCAGGAGGTCGACCAGCTCAGCACGGCCGTCTACTTCCAGATGAATTCGCCGGCGGCGCTGGCCGGCCAGGCGTTCGTGCAGCGCCAGTACTTCAACAAGCCGTCGGAGACCTACTACTACTTCCCGGGCCAGCGCCGCGTGCGACGCATGCCGGCCTACACGCACGACGCGCCGCTGATCGGCTTCGAGAACCAGTACCTGATCGACGAAGGGAACATGATCAACGGCTCGCTCGACCGCTTCAACTGGAAGCTGGTCGGCAAGAAGGAAATGATCGTTCCGTACAACGCGTTCGGCCTGTACCGGTTCAAGAGCAAGCTGCACGACGTCGCGACGCCCGACGGCCTCGCCGCCGCGAGCCGGCGCTACGAGACGCATCGCGTGTGGGTGGTCGAAGCGGCGTTGAAGCCGAGCGCGCGGCACGTCGCGTCGAAGAAGGTGTTCTATCTCGACGAAGACAGCTGGCTCGCGCTGGTGGGCGAGGACTACGACGCGCAGGGCAAGCTGTGGAAGGTGCGGGAAAGTTACCCGATTCCGGTGTGGGAGCTCGGCGGCACCTGCGACAACGAACCGCTCGCGCAATACGACATGATCAACGGCCGTTACGTGTTCGATGCGTCGTCGATCGGCCAGGGCAAGGACGTGCGCTGGCTCGAGCACGCGGACGATCCTCGCTTCAAGCAGGATTTCTATACGGCGGAATCGCTGCGCTCGGTCAGCGAGCGGTGACGTAAACCGGCTGACGGATACAAGGACCGGCGCGCGCAACGATCGTGCGCCGGCATCGAACAGGGGCGGAGGCGTATCATGGAACCGGCACGATTGTTAAGGAATACTACGGTATCGTTGGCGATGGCGGGCGCCGCGACGTCGAGCGCGTATGCGTACGATTTCATGGCGGGCGGCGGCGCCGTGCAGGGCTCATGGGTGACGAACCTGACGGCGGGCGCCGGCATCCGGACCAAAAACCCGAGCTGCTCGCTCACCGGCGACCCGAACGCCTTCGGCTGCGGTGCGGGCGCGAACACGAACCAATGGGGCTACGCGGACGACGGCGATCTGAACTATCGCAAGGGCCAGCCGTTCAGCACCTACGTCAGCGCGACCAGCGAGCTGCTGCTGAAGATGCCGGGCGAAGGGCTGAAGTTCATGGTGCGCGGCACGGGCATGTACGACTTCATGGCCCGGAACACGAACCGCACGCCGTTGTCGAGCACGGCGGCCGCGCAGGTCGTCTACAACGCGCAGCTGCTCGACCTGTGGGCGCAGAAGGATTTCACGATCGGCGGGCGCAACGCGCACGTGCGGCTCGGCAACCAGGTGATCAACTGGGGCGAGAGCATGTTCGCGCAGAGCGGCATCAACGCGACGAACTCGATCGATGCGCAGAAACTGCTGATTCCCGGCTCGCAGCTCAAGCAGGCGCTGCTGCCCGCGCCGATGGCGAGCTTCGCGGCCGACCTCTCGCACGGGTTCAGTACCGAAGCGTATTACCAGTTCCAGTGGAACGGCAACCGCTACCCGCCGGTCGGGTCGTACTGGTCGGTGACGAACGGCTTCGGCCGCGGCGCGGAACCGTTCACGATCAACACGAACAACCTGAACGTGACCGGCCCGAGCGCGGGCACGATCGCCAACGCGATCGGCGGATCGGGCGCGGCCGGCAACCAGGACACGCTCAACGCGATCAGGAACGGGCTCGTGAACGGCACCTACGCCGGGCCGCCGTTCAACGACATCGGCCTGCCGAGCACGACGACCCTGCCGGCCAAATACCGCCCGCAGTTCGGCGTGAAGTTCAACTATTCGCCGCGCGCGTTCGACGCGAACTTCGCGTTCTACTACCTGAACTACACCGACAAGTCGCCGGTGCTCGCGTCGCTCGCGAACGGCACCGAGCAATGGTCGTATCTCGGCCGGCGCCAGTTGTTCGGCGTCAGCGCGAACTTCGGCGTCGGGCCGTGGGCAATCGGCACCGAATTGTCGTACCGTCCGCGCGACGCGGTCGCGCTGTCGAGCTGCTATGGCGCGGGCGGCCCGCTCGACCTGAACACGAACGGCGTGGCCGGCGTGGACTGCCCGCAATGGGTCGACAAGAAGAAGTTCCAGTACGACATCAACGGCCTGCTCGCGCTTACGCGCAGCGAGTACCCGTTCCTGAAACTGCTCGGCGCCGATTCGGCCGCACTGACGTGGGAACTGACGTGGATCTACTACCCGGGACTGAGTTCGAGCGGCGTCACCCGCACGGTCGGCGGGCAGACCGTCACGCAGGTGCCGCAGACCGGCTACCTGCCGTGGCTGAACAACGGGTCGGCGGCCGGCTATCCGATCGGGATGGGCCAGGGTACGTCGAGCTCGGTGGGCGCGACGATCGACTTCAACTGGACCTATGACGGCTCGCTGATTCCCGGCTGGCAGGTCACGCCGGGCATGACGTTCTCGACCGGCCTGTACGGCTACACGCCGACCTTCACCGCGAATTACATGCAGGGCGCGAAGTCGCTGAACGTCTACGTGCTGTTCAACCAGAACCCGCCGAACTGGCAGGCCGGCATCAATTTCACCGCGTTCTGGGGCGGCCACAACACGGTGGGCCAGCCTTATGCGGACCGCAATTTCGTCGGCTTGTTCGTCACGCGGAATTTCTGACGGCGGCGGATAGCAACCGGCAGGTGGCGTACGCCACCGGAATACATGAAGGGGTAACGTCGTGCTCAATCGTCTGGTCAGTCGCCTGGAAAGGCTTTTCTTCGGTCACCGCGCGATCGTGCTCGCGGCGATCGCGTTGTTCACCGTCGCGATGGCCGTGTTCGCCGTGCAACTGCGCATGGATGCCGGCTTCGACAAGCAGATGCCGATCGGGCACGAGTACATCCGCACGTTCCAGCAATACCGCAAGGACTTGCTCGGCGCGAACCGGATCACGGTGGTCGTGCGCGCGAAGCACGGCTCGATCTGGTCGAAGCAGGGGCTGACGCGCCTGTACGACGTCACGCAGGCCGTCACGTACCTGCCGAACGTCGACCGGATCGGCGTGCGCTCGCTGTGGACGCCGAACGCGTTCGTCAACGAAGTGACCGACGAGGGGTTTCGTGCGGAGCCGATTATCCCGGGCACGATCACGCCCGACCAGTTGACGCCCGACATCGTGGCGCGCGTGCGCCGCGCCACGACGCTCGGCGGCTACGTCGGCACGCTCGTGTCGCACGGCGAGGACAGCGCGATGATCACGGCCGAGCTGAACGAGCGCGACAGCGCCGGCCAGGTGCTCGACTACGTCGCATTCAATCGCCTGCTCGAAGACAAGATCCGCAAGCCGTTCGAGGATGCCGGCTATGAGATCCAGATCATCGGCTTCGCGAAACAGATCGGCGATATCGCCGACGGCGCGACGGCCGTGCTCGGCTTCTGCGCGATCGCGCTCTTGCTGACCACGCTTGCGGTGTACTGGTACTGCCATTCGGTGCGCTTCACGGTGCTGCTGGTCGCGTGCTCGCTCACGTCGCTCGTGTGGCAGTTCGGCACGTTGAAGCTGCTCGGTTTCGGCCTCGATCCGCTCGCGGTGCTCGTGCCGTTCCTCGTGTTCGCGATTGGCGTGTCGCATGGGGTGCAACAGGTGAACTTCATCGTCCGCGAGATCGCGCACGGGCGGAGTTCGTTCGATGCGGCGCGCCACAGCTTCAGCGGCCTGCTGGTCCCCGGCGCGCTCGCGCTGATCACCGCGTTCGTGTCGTTCATCACGCTGCTGCTGATCCCGATCCCGATGGTGCGCGAACTGGCGATCACCGCGTCGCTCGGCGTCGCGTACAAGATCGTGACGAACCTGATCCTGCTGCCCGTCGCGGCATCGTGCTTCAACTTCACGAAAACCTATGCGGACGCTTCGCTGAAGCGCGCGCAGCAACGTGCGAAGCCGCTGCGTGTGCTTGCCCGCGTGGCGGAGCCGAAGGTCGCAGGCGTCGCCGTCGCGCTGACGGTGGCGATCTTCGCGCTCGCCGCGTGGCAGAGCCGCGACCGCGTGATCGGCACGCTGCAGCCGGGCGCGCCGGAGCTGCGCGCGGACGCGCGCTTCAACCGCGACGCGACGTCGATTGCCGGCAACTACGACATGGGCCTCGACTGGCTGACGGTGGCGATCGAATCGACCGGCAACGCGTGCGACAACCCGGCGGTCGGGCTGTACGAGGACGACTTTTCGGCGGCGATGAAGACCGAGCCGGGCGTCGTGTCGGTGCAGTCGTACTCGGCGATGCTGCGCGCGTACAACCAGGGCTACAACGAGGACTTCCCGAAGATGAACGTCGTGCCGATCGCGCCCGAGAACTACGGCGCGGTGTCGGTCGACGTGTCGCGCGTGAAGGGCTTCATGAGCCGCGACTGCGGGATGACGGCCGTGCACCTGTTCCTGACCGACCACAAGGCGACGACGATCAACCGCATCCTCGACGACGTGAAGCAATACCGCGCATCGCATCCGTTCCCGGGCATCACGGTGCGGCTGGCCGCGGGCAACGCGGGCGTGCTCGCCGCGACCAACGACGAAGTCGAGAAGAGTGAGCTGCCGATGATGCTCTACGTGTATGCGGCGATCCTGGTGCTCGTGTTCCTCGCCTATCGCGACTGGCGCGCGATGCTCGCCTGTTGCGTACCGCTGTCGGTCGCGACCTTCATCGGCTACTGGTTCATGAAGGAACTGCAGATCGGGCTGACGGTCGCGACGTTGCCGGTGATGGTGCTGGCGGTGGGGATCGGCGTCGATTACGCGTTCTACATCTACAACCGGCTGCAGGTGCATCTCGCAGGCGGGCAGGACATCGTGAAGGCCGTGCAGCACGCGATGCTCGAAGTGGGCGTGGCCACGATCTTCACTGCGATCACGCTGGCGATCGGCGTCGCGACGTGGAGCTTCTCGGCGCTCAAGTTCCAGGCCGACATGGGCAAGCTGCTCGCGTTCATGTTCATCGTGAACCTGGTGATGGCGATGACCGCGCTGCCCGCGCTCGCGTCGCTGCTCGAGCGCTGGTTCCCGCGCCGCAAGCCGGCTCGCGCGCCGGGCCTGTTCAGCCACTGAAGCCGACGAACATTCCGACGGAGATCCGGTCATGGTCAAGACCTTCGCTGTTTGCGGCACGCTTTGCCTCGCGGCGGCCGCCTTCGCACGCTTTCATGAAACGGCCGCGCAGCAGCCTGCGCCGGCCCGCGCGTTCTCGACCGACGTGAAACGCGTTAGCGTGCGTCACGCGACGGGTGACGAAACGGCTGCGGCTCCGTCGTCGAATGACGGCGACGCCGGACGTCAGACGGCGGCCGAACAGGGTGCCGACAAGCCCCCCGTCGTCGCGCTCGGCGTCGCGCATGCCGGCTGGTCGGCGCTGTTCAGCCACTGATGCCCGCGCACACCACCACGGAGGTTCATCGATGATCAAGACACTCGTTGCCTGTACCGCGCTCTGCGCGGCCGCCGCGGCCCTCGCGCAACCGCAGAACGGAACGGTGGCGGCCTGGGCCGCGAAGCCCGCGCATGCATGGGCCGCGCCGACGCACCGGATGCTGATGGACGCGGCGCGCGCTGGCGCGCGGATCGTCGCGGTCGGCGAGCACGGCATCGTGCTGCTGTCCGACGACGACGGCAAGACCTGGCGGCAGGCGCGACGCGTGCCGGTATCGGCGACGCTGTCGGCCGTGTCGTTCGCCGACGCGAAGCACGGCTGGGCCGTCGGCCAGTGGGGGGCGATTCTCGCGACCGACGACGGCGGCGACACGTGGATCACACAACGGCTCGATACGTCGGTCGATCAGCCGCTGTTCTCGGTGCTGTTCACGAACGCGCGGGACGGCATTGCCGTCGGCCTGTGGTCGCTGATGCTGCAGACGCACGACGGCGGCAAGACGTGGGCGCGCACGACGCTGCCGAAGCCGCCGGGCGGCGGCAAGGCCGACCGCAACCTCTATCACGTGTTCGCCGACGCCGTGCAGGCGATCTACATCGTCTCCGAACAGGGAATGGTGCTCAAGTCGGCCGACGGTGGCGCGAACTGGACCTATCTGCCGACGGGCGGCAAGGGCACGTTGTGGTCCGGCGTCGCGATGCCGGACGGGCGGATCGTGGTGGGCGGGCTGCTCGGCAGCCTGTTCGAGAGCCGCGACGGCGGCGCGACGTGGGCGGCGC
Source organism: Burkholderia sp. MSMB1078WGS (assembly GCF_001528895.1). Lineage (NCBI taxonomy): Bacteria > Pseudomonadati > Pseudomonadota > Betaproteobacteria > Burkholderiales > Burkholderiaceae > Burkholderia > Burkholderia sp. MSMB1078WGS. The sequence continues at coordinate 78,665 of NZ_LPDI01000037.1, forward strand.
AGCACACCGGCACGCGCAGCTCGATCACCGATCTCGTCGCGACCGGTGGCGGCCTGACCGGCGTCGGGCTGGACGGCCTCGTGCTGACGCAGCGCGTGGCAGGCGGCCCGTTCGACGTCGCGCAGCGCGCGGATCGCGCGACGCTGACCGCCGCGCTGATCGACGCGCGCGGCAAGCCGGTGCTGTTTTCGCAGGATGGCGTGCTGGCCGCGCCATGAGTCGAATCGATCGAGAAAAACGAGGAAGCATGGAGCCGTTGAAATGAATCGCAAGCACAAGCCGGACATGCAGGCCCGGCGGCGGATATTGCGCGCTGCGGCCGCGGGCGCTGCGTCGCTCGCCGCCGGCGAGGTGTCGTTCGCCGAAGGCGCGGCGTCGGCATCGGCCGATCGCGGCGTGTTCGATGTCGTCGTCATCGGCGCAGGGCTCGCGGGGCTGACCGCCGCGCGCGACCTGAAGCGCGCCGGATGCGAATCGTTCGTCGTGGTCGAGGCGCGCGATCGCGTCGGCGGACGGACCTACAACCACGACCTCGGCCGTGGCGTGGTGTCCGAAGCCGGCGGCCAGTGGATCGGCCCGGGGCAGACGGCGATCGCCGATCTCGCGCGCGAACTCGGGGTCGATACGTTCCCGACGTATTACGCGGGCAAGACCGTCGTGTTGGCGGGCGACACGCGCGTCGCCCAGGATTTCCACGGCGGCTCGGGCGGCGACGACGCGATCGGCGCGAAGCTCGGCGCACTCGCACGCGGCGTGCCGTCGCGCGAACCGTGGACCGCGCAGCGCGCGGCGGAGTTCGACAAGCTCACCTACGGCGACTGGCTGCTCAAGCAGGGCGTGACCTATGAGGACGGCTACTTCCTCGGCCTCGCGGCAAAGCTGTCGCTCGGCGGCGCACCGGCGCAGCTCGGATTGCTGCACTACCTGTCGATGATCAACAGCGCCGATTGCGACTACGCGAAGCTCGAATCGACCAAGGGCGGCGCACAGGAAACGCGCTTCGTCGGCGGCTCGCAGGTGTTGAGCCTCCGGATGGCGAGCGAACTCGGCGCGAAGGTGCGACTGTCCTGCCCGGTGCGCAAGATCTCGGGCTGGGATCGCGACGTGGTCGACGTGCAGACCGATCGCGGCGTGCTGCGCGCGCGGCGCGTGATCGTCGCGCTCAATCCGGCGCTGTGTCAGCAGATCGTGTTCGATCCGCCGCTGCCGGAGGGCCGCGCGCAGTTGCAGCGGAACTGGCCGGCGAATGCGCCGATGCGCAAGACGGTGCACGTGTACGACCGGCCGATCTGGCGCGACGACGGCTACAACGGACAGATCTTCGAGGTCGGCGGCCCGGTGTTCATGGCGTACGACAACTCGCCGCCGGACGGCTCGGTCGGCGTGCTCGCCGCGTTCGTCGCGCCGGGCGCGCTGCCGGCCGAACCGAAGGCGGCCGAGCGAACGCTATCGGCCATCTTTGCGCGCGCGCTCGGCGACAGGGCGCTGCATCCGACGCAGTTCCACGACTACGACTGGGGCCGCGTCGATCCGTGGACGCTGCAGTGCATCCACCCGCTGCCGCCCGGCTTCTGGACGAAATGGGGCAAGTTCCTGCGGCCGGAGGCAGGCCGGCTGATCTGGTCGGGCACCGAGACGGCCGACCTGTGGGCCGGCGCGATGGACGGCGCGGTGCGCTCCGGGCATCGCGCGGCGTTGCAGGCGCTCGGCAAGCTGGCCGGCGGGGAGGCCTGAGTGAAACGAACCTGGATGATCGGCGCGGCGCTGCTGTTGGCGGGCGGCGCGGCGGCCGGCGTGCTGTACGGACCGGACCTCGTCGACGGCATGCGTTACCAGAAGGCGATGGCCGCGATCGGCGAAGCCGACAAGGCCAACGGCGGCGCGTGGCCGCAGCCTCAGGAGACGTGCTTCTTCTGCCACGGCGCGCACGGACAGTCGCAGAACGCGTGGTATCCGTCGCTGTCCGGCCAGCCGGCCCCGTATATCGCCGCGCAATTGCGCGCGTTCGCCACGGACCGGCGCCGCAACGCGTACATGGGGCCGCTTTCGCGCGAACTCGACGACGCGAAGATCGACGCGCTGGCGACCTACTTCGCGCGACAGGCACCGGCGCGCAACGAACCCGTGCCGGCCGACGCGGCGCTCGACAAGCGCGGGATGGCGCTGGTCGACGCGCGAAGCTGCCGCGCGTGTCACGGCGCGGCGCTGACGGGCAAGGATCCGGCCCCGCGCCTCGCCGGCCAGGGGCAGTTTTACCTGGAAGCGCAACTGGCGGCGTTCCGCTCGGGCGAGCGGCACGATCCGACCGGTGCGATGAACGCGTTGGCCGCGACGTTGTCGGGCGACGACACGCGTGCCGTTGCGCATTATCTGGCCGGTCTGTCGCCGGGCGGAGCGGCGAAATGATGCGCAAAACGCGTCGGGGCCGGGAATACCCTGCCTTTTTCTTTGCCTTTTACTTTGTCATAGTGACCTAAGATTGGTAATGTGTTCTACAAAAGGACGCGCCGGATACGAAGCAGCAGTACCCGACCTCGAACCGAACCGGTTCTCGACAACTCACGTTTCAGGAGACAACCATGGCTAAGCACCCCGTCGTCGTTTATGGCGCAAGCGGTTACACCGGCATGTTGATCATGGACTGGCTGATCGACCAGAACATCCCGTTCACGGCGGTCGCGCGCAATGCGGGCCGCGCGAAGGAAATGATGGCGCAGCGCGTCGTGCGGCTCGAATCCGCGCAATACGAAATCATCGAAGCGGAGCACAACGTCGATGCGCTCGTGAAGGCTTTCCGCGGTGCGAAGGTGGTGTGCAACACGGTCGGACCGTTCTCGAGCTTCGGGCTCGTCGGCGTCGAGGCCGCGCTGAAGGCCGGCTGCCACCACCTCGATACGACCGGCGAGCAGTCGTACATCCGTGCGGTGCGCGACGAATTCGGCGAGCAGTATCGCCAGGCCGGCCTGCTGGTGTCGTCGTCGAACGCCTACATGTACACGTTCGCCGAGATCGCCGCCGAGCTCGCGCTCGAAACGCCGGGCATCGATGCGCTGGAGACGGCCACGCTGACGCGCGGCCCGCGCGGTGCGGCCGGCGTAAGCATCGGCTCGACCGCGACGATCTTCGACGGCGCCCGCCATGAGTCCTGCTACCTGTGGGAGAAGGCGCTCGTGCCGCACGCCGCGGACGCGTCGTTCACCGTCGCGACGCCCGAGCTGATGCAGCCGGTGTTCTGCCTGCCGTGGGGCGGCACGTCGCTGCCCGTCTATTTCGAGCACGATGCGCGCGTGCGCAGCTGCATCTCGTGCGTGGGCTTCTACGACAACAACGTGATGAAGCTGGTGCACCAGTTCGGGCAGAAGTGGGAAGCCGAATACAAGCACCTGCCGCGCGAGCAGCAGGACGAGGTGCTGAAGCAGGTCGTCGCGTCGACCACGCCGACGATGCCGCCGCGCGAGCGCACGACGATCCAGCGCAGCGTCGATTTCGCGATCGGCCGCGGCCAGCTCGCGGCGGTGCGCGCGACCGTGCACGGCGTCACGCCGTACATCTCGACGGGCGCGATTCATGCGGCCGGCGTGCTGAAGCTGCTCGACGGCGATACCGCGCGCACGGGCTTCGCGTCCGGCTCGAAGGCATTCGGCCATCGCTACCTGCTCGGCTTCCTCGAACAGCGCGGGCTCGCGCGCGCGACGGTCACGCAACTGTGACGACCGCCGCCGCATCGGTACAGATCCAACGGAATTTGTGACATGGCCATTATCGATTTCTACGACCGCGGGTGGCGGCTCAATCCCGACGGCATCGCGTACATCCAGGACGAGCGCAACTACACGTTCCAGGAGATCGGCGAGCTGTCGTGCCGCATCGCCAACGGGCTGCTCGCCGCCGGCTTCGCGAAGGAGGCGAAGGCGGCGGTGTGGGCCGACAATGACGTGATCGGCTGGAGCTGCGCGCTCGGGATGTGGCGCGCCGGGCTCGCGTACATCCCGGTGAACGGCCGCAACGCGGTGGCCGAGAACCAATACGTGCTCGATGCGTTCGACTGCGAAGTGCTGTTTTTCCATCAGGCGTTCGCGGACGCGATCGATGCGCTGAGGCCGAGCCTGCCGAAGATCCGGCTGTGGGTGTGTCTCGACGCCGACCTGCCGTGGGCGCCGTCGCTGGCCGCGTGGAGCGAGCGCCAGCCGGCGACGCAGCCAGCCGTCGATTACGCGATGGACGACGTCGTCGCGCTGTCGGCCACGGGCGGCACGACGGGTGCGCCGAAGGGCGTGATGAACACGCATCGTTCGCTGCAGACGTACTTCGCCCAATTCATGATCGCGATGACGTACGACGATGTGCGCCCCGTGAATCTCGCCGCGGCGCCGATGACGCATACGGCCGGCATGATGTCGCTGCCGTGCACCGCGCGCGGTGGCACGGTGGTCGTGCTGCCGAAGCCCGATCCGGCGTTGCTGCTCGGCGCGATCGTCAAGCATCGCGTGACCGAGTTCTTCCTGCCGCCGACCGTGATCTATCGGCTCCTCGATATCCCCGGCATCGAGCAGGTCGATTTCTCGTCGCTGCGCTACTTCCTGTACGGTGCCGCGCCGATGTCGGTCGAGAAGCTCAAGCGCGCGATCGACGTGTTTGGCCCCGTGATGACGGGCGGCTACGGGCAGACCGAGGCGCCCGCGTCGATTTCGTACCTGACGCCGGCCGAGCATTTCGTCGACGGCAAGCTGGCGCCCGACACGCGACTCGCGTCGGTCGGCCGCCCGAATCCGCTGGTGCGCGTCGAGATCGTCGGCGAGCGCGGCGAGTTGCTGAAGCAGGGCGAGACCGGCGAGATCTGCGTGCGCGGCGATCTCGTGATGAAGGGCTACTACCGCGCGCCGGACAAGACGGCCGAGACGATCGTCGATGGCTGGCTGCACACCGGCGATATCGGCCATCTCGATCGCGACGGCTATCTGCACATCACCGACCGCAAGAAGGACATGATAATCAGCGGCGGCTTCAACGTCTATCCGAGCGAGATCGAGCAGGTGATCTGGGCGCATCCGGCCGTGCAGGACTGCGCGGTGATCGGCGTGCCCGACGACAAGTGGGGCGAGGCGGTGAAGGCCGTGGTGGAGCTCAACGCCGGGCAGCAGGTGAGCGCCGAAGAACTCGTCGCGCTGTGCAAGGAGAAGCTCGGCTCGGTGAAGGCGCCGAAGAGCGTGGACTTCGTCGCTGCGCTGCCGCGCAGCACGGCCGGCAAGGTGCTGAAGAAGGACCTGCGCGAACGGTACTGGCAAGGCCAGCAACGCAGGATATGAACCTGATTCATACGGATTCCATACGATGAGCAACATCTACATCGCCGGCATCGCGATGACCGTGTTCGGCCGGCATCTCGAGCGCAGCCTCGACGATCTGGCGAGAGAGGCGCTGCAGCGCGCATTGCGGGACGCCGGCTGCCACGCCGATGCGATCCGCGCCGCGTTCTACGCGGGCATCACCAACGGCGCACTGCAGGGGCAGCTGTCGATTCCCGGGCAGGTCGTGTTCAGCAAGATCGGCCTCGAAGGCATTCCGGTGTTCAACGTCGAGAATGCGTGCGCGTCGGGCAGTACGGCCGTGCACCTCGCCGTGCGGCAGTTGCAGTCGGGCGCATGCGACGTCGCGCTCGCGCTCGGCGCGGAAAAGATGAACGTCGCGGACAAGGCGAAATCGTTCGCGCTGTTCGAGGCCGGCTGGGACGTGTCGCGCGTCGACGAGAATTTCGCGATGCTCGCGCGGCTCGGCGAAGGGATCGAGCCGCCGCCCGGCTCGGAATCCGACCGCCCGTACAGCCGCTTCATGAAGATCTACGCGGCGCTGTGCCGGCATCACATGCGCACGTACGGCACGACGCAGCGGCAGATCGCCGCCGTGTCGGCGAAGAACCACGGGCATTCGGTGCACAACCCGTACTCGCAGTTCCGCCAGCCGTTCACGATCGACGAGGTGCTGGCGGCCGCACCGATCACGTATCCGATCACGCTGCCGATGTGCGCACCGCTGTCGGATGGCGCGGCGGCCGCGATCCTCTGTACGGAAGAAGGGCTGGAACGCATCGGCGCCGACCGCAGCCGCTGCATCCGGATCGCCGCGAGCGTGATCCGCAGCTTCACGCGGCGGCGCATCGACGAGCCGCACAAGCACATCGGCCGGCTCGCCGCATTCCAGGCGTACGAGCAGGCCGGCGTGGGGCCGGAGGACATGGACGTGGCCGAAGTGCACGACGCGTCGGCGATGGGTGAAATCATCCAGGCCGAGAACCTCGGCTTCGTGCCGCTCGGTGAAGGCGGCCCGGCCGCCGAGCGCGGCGAGTTCACGCTCGGCGGGCGCATCCCGATCAACACGTCCGGCGGCCTCGAATCGAAGGGGCATCCGCTCGGCGCGACCGGCATCGGTCAGTTATACGAACTGGTCACGCAGTTGCGCGGCGAAGCGGGCGCACGGCAGGTGGACGGCGCGCGTCATGCGATCCAGGAAAACGGCGGTGGCTTGCAGGGCGTCGAAGAGGCGGCACTGGCGATTCACATTCTCAGCAGGGATTGACGGAGACGGACATGGGCGACGCACACGGCGCAATGGCGCTCGGGCAAGTAGCGCAGGCAGGGCAGGCGACGCGACCGGCGTCGGGCGGGGTCGGTTCGGCAGCGGCGATGCAGGCGGCGGGCACCGATGCGGGCGGGCCGCTCGCGCGCTGGGGCGAGGGCATTCGCGCCGACGCCGCATTGCGGAAATATCGCCCCGTCGGCGGCTGGATCGAGCCGCCCGAGCGTGCGCAACCGGCGCTCGAAGGCGACGTGCAGGCGGACGCGATCGTCGTCGGCGCGGGCTTTGCCGGCCTGTCGACCGCGCTGGAACTGGCCGCGCGCGGCGCGAGCGTCGTCGTGCTCGAACGCGAGTTCGCGGGCTTCGGCGCGAGCGGGCGCAACGCCGGCTATCTCGCCGGCGGCCAGGGGCTCGAATACGAGCTGTTTCTCAAGCGGGTCGGCCACGAACAGGCGAAGCGGATCGTCGGCTTCTACGACGAAGGCGTCGCGTACGTCGAACGCAAGCTCGCCGAATACGCGATCGACTGCGACTACCGCGCGTCGGGCATCATTCGCGCGGGCGTGCATCCGTCGCAGGAGAAGCGCCTGCGCGAGAGCATGGCCACCGGGATCGAACTCGGCTCGCCTGCGGAGTTTCTCGATGGCGCGGCGATGCGCGAGCGCGGGATTCCGCCGGCGTTCCTGTTCGGCGCGTACGTGCCGGGCGGCGGCACGCTCGATCCCGGCAAGTACGTGACGGGCTTGCGGCGGGCTGCGCTCGCGGCCGGCGTGAGACTTTACGAGAACACCGCGCTGCTCGAATTCGACGCCGGCGAGACGGTGCGCGTGCGCACCGCACGCGGCAGCGCGAGTGCGCCGGTGCTGGTGCTCGCGACCAACGCGTACACGCCGCAACTCGGCTTGCTCGGCGACAAGGTGATGCCGCTGCGCGTATCGGCGCTCGAGACCGAGCCGCTGTCCGACGCGCAGCTCGAGGCGCTCGGCTGGCCGAATCGCGAGGGCATCGTCACGCCGCATCTGACGATGGAGAGCCATCGCCTGACCGCGCGCAACACGCTGTTGCTGACGACCAAGCGGCTGCATTACGTCTACGGCTCGCAGACGCCGAACGTGCCGGACGGCGACACGTATCGCGCGCTTCTGAAGACGCTGCACGCGCGCTTTCCGCAACTCGGCGACGTGCCGGTGCGCGCATGCTGGAGCGGCTACATCTCGTTCGCGGGCGATGCGTTGCCGGTGGTCGGCGCGGCCGGCGCACACGGCAACGTGTTCTACACGGCCGGGTGCTCGGGGCATGGCGTCGGCACGCAATCGCTGATCGGCCGCGTGCTGGCCGAGCGCATTCACGATGGGCGATCGTCGCTGCTCGACGCGTTGACGCACAAGACGCCGTCGGTGCCGCCCGAGCCGCTGCGATGGTGTGCGATGACCGCGATGCTCGGCGTCGCGAACCTGCTCGACGAACGCGTGAATCGCAAGGTGCGGACGATGTAGCGGCGCATGCGGTCGTCGCGACGCGAAAACGCGCATCCGGCCGGGCCACCCGACGGAAGGGCGGCTCGATGGAAAATGCAGCTCGCATCGGGTATAGTCGTTGGCGCTCCGTAAGGGACGGAGCGTCCATTCGACGAAGCCGAAACGCCCTCTTCACGACGAACACGATGACAGTGTCCAACGAGCCGCGCAGCACGAAAAAGCGACGCACCTCGACTCCCGCCGCCGCAGCCGGCAACACCGACGGCTTGCGGGCGCAGGGCCTGCGCACCCGCAACACGATCATTCGCGTCGCACGCAAGCTGCTGCTCGACGGCGGCCCGCTGGAATTCTCGCAGCGCGCGGTTGCCGCGGCCGCAGGCATCAGCGTCAGCAATCTGCAGTACTACTTCCCGACCCGCATCGCCGTGTTGCGGGCCGTCATCGAACCGGTCATCGACACCTATCTCGACGACATGAAGCGCGCGATGAGCAGCGAAGCGTCCCCGCGCGACGTGTTCGAAGAGATCATGCAGCGCTCGATCGCCGATGCGAAGGATGCCAAGTACAACGCACTGTTCCGGCATTTGCTGTCGTTTGCGGCTACCGATGCCGAATGTTTCAAACTCTACGACGAGTGGTACACGACGCTGACGCGCGACCTCGCGCAACTGCTGCGCGCCGTCAATCCGGCGTTCAGCGCGGCCGACAGCCGGCATGCGGCCACGATGCTGATCGCGCTTGCCGACGGCCTCGCGATGCAGTACGGCACCGGGCGGCAGACGCAGGCGCTCGAAGCGTATTTCCTCGCGACGTCGCGCGCGATCGCCTACGGCACGCTGACGGGTCCGGCCGGCAAATAACTGCACGAGCCTGCAGCGCCAAGCGAATCGGGACAGGGGAATACCCTGTCTTTTTTTTGCTTCCCGTGTTTGTCATGATGACCTATGTTTGGTATGTATTACTAGATGTTGGATGGCCGGGCGCATCCGCTGCCGGGCCGACATGATTCGAGTCCAGGAGGAGAACGGAGATGATTCGTCTGAACAAGTCCGCGGCGCTGCCCGCGGTCGGCATGACCGGCTTCGAGACGCCGCTGAGCGAAGAGGAAAGCGCAATCCAGCACACGGTTCATCGTTTTGCGCGCGATGTGCTGCGGCCGATCGGTCGCGAGCTCGACCGGATGACGGCGGAGGACGTGATCGCTCCAGGCTCGCCGTACTGGGCCGCGATCGTCGAGAGCGCGAAGCTCGGGCTCGATCCGCAACTGATCGCGCAGTTTCCGGCGGAGACAGCCGTGCGCATCGAGTCGTTGATCGGCGAGGAACTTGGCTGGGGCGATTCGGGCCTCGCCGTGTCGATCGGCGCGGCCACGATGCCGCTGATGATGGCGCACACGGTCGGCAACGCCGAACTGATCGAGATGTGCGCGGGCAAGGTCGGCTGCTGGATGAACACGCAGCCCGATCGCGGGTCGGATGCGGCGATCCTGTATCGGCAGGAGCTTGCCGGGAATGGCCGGCAGCCGGTCGGCAACGTGACCGCGAAGGTCGGCGCCGACGAGATCGTGATCAACGGGCAAAGCTCGGCGTGGATCTCGAACGGCTCGGTCGCGCAGGTCGCGCTCGCGTACATGGCGGCCGACTACGGCGACGGCTTCTATGGCGAAGGCGAGCGCAGCGCGTTCACGAACGGCATCGCGATGATCCTGCCGCTCGATCTGCCCGGCGTGTCGCGCGGCAAGCCGCTCGACAAGATCGGCCAGCGCGCGCTGCCGCAGGGCGAGATCTATTTCGACAACGTGAAGGTGCCGAAGCGCTTCGCGGTCGCGCTGAAGGACGACTATCTCGGCAACCTCGCGTCGACGTGGTCGTATGCGGGCACGCACATGTGCCAGGTGTTCGTCGGGGCGGCGCGGGCCGCGTTCGAACTGGCGCTCGCGTATTGCCACGAGCGCAAGCAGGGCGGCGCGCTGCTGATGGATCACCAGATGACGCACCTGCGCATCGGCGAGATGCTGCGCCGGCTCGAGATGGCGCGCGCGATCGCGCGCCGCAGCCTCGCGTTCTCGCGGATGTCGCCGCAAAGCCATCCGTATGCGACCGCGCAAGCAAAGGTGAGCGTGACCGAGGAGGCGATGAAGATCACGCACGAGGCATTCCAGCTGTTCGGCGGCAACGGCACCACGCGCGAATTCCCGATCGAGAAGCTGTTCCGCGACGTGCGTTCGGCCTTGATCGAGGATGGCGAGAACTACATCCTCGCGTCGCGTCTCGGCGTGCTGGCGGGCCAGCTTTACGAGAACGGGTGGACGCGCGAATAAGCGCGGGTCACACGGGCGGTGTGGGCGGGCTTTCCTTTACGGCTTACTTTCGCGTGTAAAGAAGACACGGCGGCCGGATCGGAACGCGCGTGCCCATCCAGCGGCACGCGCGTCCGTACTCAGATGCGACCGAGCAGCACCAGTATCACGACAATGACGACGATCAGCCCGACGGTCCCCGATGGCCAATAACCCCAGCTTCGGCTATGCGGCCATGAAGGAAATGCTCCGATGAGCAGCAGAATCAGAACGATGATGAGGATCGTACCGAGCATCGCATCCCTCCTGGATTTATTCGACACGGTATGCGCCGACGCAATTCGCGTGCCGCGACGCGGGTGCCGGTGAAAGTCGGTGCAAGCGCATTGTTCGAATTCCGCGAATTCATGTGGTGAATACCGATCGATTCAGAAAATAAATTTCAAAAATGTATGCCCGGTCGCTATGCTGGGCCTTCGGTTTTCCTCAGGCGAGCGCAATGGCTGAACTCTTTCTGGTACGGCACGGGCAGGCGTCGTTCGGCACCGACGACTACGACCGGCTTTCCGCTGCGGGCGACCAGCAGGGCGTCTGGCTCGGCGAATACTTCGCACGGCAGGGCCTGACGTTCGACCGCGTGATCTGCGGCACGATGAACCGCCATGCGCAGACGGTCGCCGCGATCCTGCGCGGGATGGGCCGCGAAGGCGTCGCGGTCGACCGCCATCCGGGCCTGAACGAATACGATTTCCAGGGGCTGTTCGCGGCAGCCGCCAGCGACTACCCGGAGATCGCGCGGCTCGCGGCCGGCTCGATGAAGGAACACTTCCGCGCGCTGCGGCAGGTGCTGCACCTGTGGACCGAAGACAAGCTCGGCGATGCGGCCCCCGAAACCTGGGCCAGTTTCCAGCAGCGCGTGGCCGACGCGCGCGCCGCGATCCGCCACGGCGGCGGCCAGCGCGTGCTGGCGGTGAGTTCCGGCGGCCCGATCGCGGTCACCGTGCAGCAGGTGCTCGCGGCGCCGCCGTCGAGCGCGATCGCGCTGAACCTGCAGATCCGCAACAGCAGTCTTTCGCAGTTTTTCTTCAACGCCGACGCGTTCCACCTCGCGTCGTTCAACGGCATCCCGCATCTGGAGGATCCTGAACGACATGCGCTGCGGACCTACGGCTGACCCACGAACGATCGCGACGATGACGAACCCTTCCCCGCAACTCGACGTAGCCCGCCTCACGCGTTATCTGGAAACGCACGTGCCGGGCTTCGAAGGCCCGGTCGACATGGAGAAGTTTGCCGGCGGCCAGTCGAATCCGACTTTCCTGCTGAAGGCGAAGAGCGGCCGCTACGTGCTGCGCCGCCAGCCGCCGGGCGAACTGCTGAAATCCGCGCACGCGGTCGACCGCGAATTCCGCGTGCTGAGCGCGCTGTCGGGTACCGCGGTGCCGGTCGCGCATCCGTATCACCTCTGCGAAGACCGCGACGTGATCGGCAGCCTGTTCTACGTGATGAGTTTCGAGGATGGCCGGATTTTCTGGGATCCCGCACTGCCGGAACTGCCGAAGGCCGAGCGCGCGACCTGCTACGACGCGCTGCTGCAGACGATGGCCGCGCTGCACGACGTCGATGTCGACGCGGTGGGCCTCGCCGACTACGGCCGCCCGGGCAACTACTTCGAACGCCAGATCGGCGTGTGGACGAAGCAGTATCGCGCGGCCGAAACCGGGCGCCTCGACGCGATGGAGACGCTGATCGACTGGCTGCCCAAAGCGTGCCCCGAGGACACGGGCCGGCCGGCGCTGGTGCACGGCGATTTCCGGATCGACAACCTGATGTTCGCGCGTGACGACTATCGCGTGCAGGCCGTGCTCGACTGGGAACTGTCGACGCTCGGCAACCCGCTCGCCGACCTCGCGTATTTCTGCATGTGCCTGCGGCTGCCGTCCGGCGGGCAGGTGCGCGGGCTGGCGGGCCAGGATCGCGCGGCGCCCGGCATTCCGGACGAAGCGGCGATCGTCGCGCGCTACTGCGAGCTGCGCGGCATCGCGCCGATCCGCGACTGGCACTTCTACCTCGCGTTCAGTTTCTTCCGGCTCGCGGCGATCGCGCAGGGCGTGAAGGCGCGCGCGCTGCAGGGCAATGCATCGAGCGAGCAGGCGCTGCGCGTCGGCGAAATGGCCGGCCGGCTGGCCGAAATGGCCGTCGGCGTGATCGACGCGCATCGCTGACGTCGCCGCGAAGCGCCACGATCGCCGCGCGGCGGCACGACATCCCAATCAATGGAGGAGCACAGCAACATGGCAACGAACCTGTTCGATCTGACGGGCAAGATCGCGCTGGTGACGGGCGCGAGCCGCGGCATCGGCGAGGAAATCGCGAAGCTGCTCGCGCAGCAGGGCGCGCACGTGATCGTATCCAGCCGCAAGCTCGACGACTGCCGGGCCGTGGCCGATGCGATCGCCGCCGCGGGCGGCCGCGCCGAGGCGCTGGCGTGCCACGTCGGGCGTCTGGAGGACATCGCCGCGACGTTCGAGCACATCCGCGGCAAGCACGGCCGTCTCGACATCCTCGTGAACAATGCGGCCGCGAACCCGTATTTCGGGCACATCCTCGATACCGATCTCGCCGCGTACGAGAAGACCGTCGACGTGAACATCCGCGGCTACTTCTTCATGTCGGTCGAGGCCGGCAAGCTGATGAAGACGCACGGCGGCGGCGCGATCGTCAACACGGCGTCGGTGAACGCGCTGCAGCCGGGCGACCGGCAAGGCATCTACTCGATCACGAAGGCGGCCGTCGTCAACATGACGAAGGCGTTCGCGAAGGAATGCGGCCCGCTCGGCATCCGCGTGAACGCGCTGCTGCCGGGGCTCACGAAGACCAAGTTCGCGGGTGCGCTGTTCGCCGACAAGGACATCTACGAAGCGTGGATGACGAAGATCCCGCTGCGCCGCCACGCGGAGCCACGCGAAATGGCCGGCACCGTGCTGTATCTGGTGTCGGACGCGGCGAGCTACACGAACGGCGAATGCATCGTCGTCGACGGTGGCCTGACGATCTGAGCACGCGATGAAACTCGACAGCTATGCCGGCCAGACCGTGATGATCACCGGCGCCGCGAGCGGCTTCGGCGCGCTGCTCGCGAGCGAACTCGCCGCGATGGGCGCGCGGCTCGCGCTCGGCGACCTGAACGGTGAGGCGCTCGAACGCGTGGCCGCACCGCTGCGCGCGGCCGGCGCCGACGTGCTCGCGCAGCGCTGCGATGTGCGTGTCGAAACGGACGTCGCTGCGCTGGTGCATGACGCCGTCGCGCGTTTCGGGCGGCTCGACGTCGGCATCAACAACGCGGGCATCGCACCGCCGATGAAGGCGCTGATCGACACCGACGAAGCCGATCTCGATCTGAGCTTCGCGGTGAACGCGAAAGGCGTGTTCTTCGGGATGAAGCATCAGATCCGCCAGATGCTTGCGCAGCGCGAAGGCGTGATCCTGAACGTCGCGTCGATGGCCGGGCTCGGCGGTGCGCCGAAGCTGGCCGCGTATGCGGCGTCGAAGCATGCGGTGGTCGGGCTCACGAAGACGGCCGCGCTCGAATACGCGCGCCATGGCATCCGCGTGAATGCGGTGTGCCCGTTCTACAGCACGACGCCGATGGTCACCGACGGCGATATCGGCGATCGCCAGGATTTTCTCGCAAAGGGCTCGCCGATGAAGCGGCTCGGCCGGCCCGACGAAGTCGTCGCGGCGATGCTGATGCTGTGCGCGAAGGAAAACACCTATCTGACCGGGCAGGCCGTCGCCGTCGACGGCGGCGTCTCGGCCTTCTGAACCGGACGAACGGATCACGACAATCTCGAGGAGTCGATCATGGACTTTGGCTACACCCCGAAAGTGGAAGCGCTGCGCGAACGTGTGCGCGCGTTCATGGACGCGCACATCGTGCCGCGCATCCGCCAGTGGAACGACGAAGTGCACGCGGGCCGGTATCCGGTGTCGTTCATGGAGGAGCTGAAGGAGCGCGCGAAAGCGGAAGGGCTGTGGAACCTGTTCCTGCCGCACCTGAAGGACGACGAGCCGGGCACGGGCCTGACGAACCTCGAATACGCGCCGCTCGCCGAGATCATGGGGCGCGTGAGCTGGGCGTCGGAAGTATTCAACTGCAACGCGCCGGACACCGGCAACATGGAGCTGCTGCACATGTTCGCGACGCCCGAGCAGCGCGAACAGTGGCTGCTGCCGCTGCTGCGCGGCGAGATCCGCTCGGCGTTCGCGATGACGGAGCCCGACGTCGCGTCGTCGGATGCGACCAACATCACGACGCGTATCGAGCGCGTGGGCGACGAGTACGTGATCAACGGCCGCAAATGGTTCATCACGAATGCCGCGCATCCGAACTGCAAGATCTTCATCGTGATGGGCAAGACCGATCCCGATGCCGAATCGCACCAGCAGCAAAGCATGATCCTCGTGCCGCGCGACACGCCGGGTGTGACGGTCGTGCGCAACATCACGGTGGTCAATCACCACGCGCCGGAAGGACACTGCGAGATCACGTTCGACAACGTGCGCGTACCGGCGCGCAACCTGCTCGGCGAGGAAGGCAGCGGCTTCGCGCTCGCGCAGGCGCGCCTCGGGCCGGGCCGCATCCACCACTGCATGCGTTCGATCGGCGCGGCCGAGCTGGCGCTGGAGCTGATGATCGACCGCGCGCAGTCGCGCGTCGCGTTCGGCAAGCCGCTGAACCGGCACGGCACCGTCGGCGAATGGATCGCGCGCTCGCGCATCGAGATCGACCAGGCGCGCCTGCTGGTGCTGAAGGCCGCGTGGATGATCGACAAGGTCGGTGCCAAGGCCGCGCGCAAGGAAATCTCGATGATCAAGGCGCTCGTGCCGACCGTTTATACGGACGTGTGCGACCGCGCGATGCAGGTATTCGGCGCAGCGGGCTTGAGCCCGGATACGCCGCTGGCCGACCTGTGGACCTGGGGCCGCGCGCTGCGCTTCGCCGACGGCCCGGACGAGGTGCACCTGCAGGCGATCGCGCGGATGGAGATCAAGGACGGCGAGCCCGGTGCGACGGCGCCGTACCTGACGCCGCCACCGCGCGGCTGAGCGGGGCGACGTGGACGAACGAATGGCGCCCGCCGTAAGATCTCGGCAAGGAGATTCGGCGATGCGCCTTTCGAAGATTGATCTGAACCTGTTCGTCGTATTCGAGGCGATCTACAACAAGCGCAACCTGACGCGCGCGGCCGAGGTGCTGAACCTCACGCAGCCGGCCGTCAGCAACGCGCTGGCGCGGCTGCGCAAGACGCTGAACGATCCGCTGTTCGTCAGCACGCCGGCCGGGATGATGCCGACGCCGATGGCCGAGAACATCGTCGGCCGCGTGCGCGAGGCGTTGCAACTGCTCGATTCGAGCGCGCACGAAGGCGACGTGTTCGATCCGGCTTCGTCCGAGCGCGTATTCCGGCTCAGCATGAGCGACCTGACCGAAGCGCTGCTGCTGCCGGCGCTCGGCGAGTTGCTGCAGACGCATGCGCCCGGCATGCACGTGCGCAGCTACACGATGGATCGACGCGAAGTCGCGACCGCGCTCGCGAACGGGTCGGTCGACCTCGCGATCGACGCGCCGCTGATCGGCGACCCGCACCTGCACCAGGCGCTGCTCGTGCAGGACCGCTACGCGTGCATGATCCGCGACGATCACCCGTTCAAGGGCGATACGCTGACCATGGACGACTACCTGTCGATGGGCCACATCCACGTATCGAGCCGGCGCAAGGGCAGCGGGCACGTCGACGCGGAACTGACGCGGCTCGGGCTGCGCCGCAACATCCAGATGCGCGTGCAGCACTACATGGTCGCGCCGCTGATCGCGATGCGCGGCGATCTCGCGCTGACGGCGCCGCTGCGGCTGCTGCGGCGCTATCCGGCGCGGATTCTCGAACTGCCGTTCGAGATGCCGGGGCTCGACTACTTCTGCTACTGGCATCGCAGTGCCGATCAGGATCAGGGCAGCCGGTGGCTGCGCGAGCAGTTGATGACGCTGATGGGCGGGATGGGGGAGGGGCGGTGAGGAAACGCCGTGCATGCGGTCGTCGCCGTCGACGCGATCGATCGCGCGCACCGTCCTGAGCGGTGGTCCTCGATAAGGCGTTTTTCGACAGTTGCGGCGACGTCATCCGTCGGTAGAATCGGTACTTCCCTACCGGAGTGCCTCGCATGGACTCTCACGCCCCGAATCGCCACGCGCTGGCGCCGCTCGCGTACCACGAAACCGTGGCCGACTATTTGCGCCGGCACGAGCCGGACGTCTGGCGCTGGACCGGCGAGCGCCAGACGCATGCCGAACAGCTCGAATCGCTGCGCGCTTCGTTGCTGCGGGAAACCTACCGGATCGACGCCGATGCGCACGGCAACGTCCATGCCGCCCTGGCGCTGGCGATGGAGCGACTCGGGATCGTCGACGTGCCGGCCACGCTCTATCAGTCGCCAGGCACCCAGATGAATGCGTCGCTCGTATTCGTACCGGGCGAGATCCACATCCTGTTGCAGGGCCCCGTTCTGGAGCGGCTGGCACCGGAGGAGCTGCTGGCGATCCTCGGGCACGAGCTCGCACACTATGTGCTGTGGTCGCTCGACGGCGGCCGGTTCCTGACCGCGGACCGGATCCTTAGCGATGCGGTGGCCGCTCCCGGCGGAGCCGACAGCCATCGCGAGACGTTTCGGCGTTATGCGTTGCACACCGAACTCTTTGCCGATCGCGGGGGCGCATTGGCGGCGAATGCGGTGGCGCCTGCCGTTTCGACACTCGTGAAGGTGCAGACGGGCATCAGCACGGTGGATGCAGCGGCTTATCTACGTCAGGCCGCCGAGATCGAATCGAACGAATCGGGCGCCAGCGCGGCATTGAGCCACCCCGAGACTTTCATCCGTGCCCGTGCGCTTGCGCTGTGGTGGGACGGCGAGGCAAGCCTCGACAGTTGGATCGACACGCGCCTGCACGGCCCGCTTTCGCTGGAGCGGCTCGACTTGCCGGGTCAGGCGCGCCTGCAGGCGCTGACGCGCGGATTCCTCGCGCATTACCTCGACGGCGCGTCGCTGGCCAGCGACGCCGTGCTGGCCCAGGTGCGCATGCTGTTCCCGGACTGGCGTGACGATGAGCCCGTCGCCGGCCCGGATGCATTCGACGCGGCAGGTGTCGACGACAGCGTGCGCAGCTACCTGAACGCCCTGATGATGGATCTCGCGCTGGCGGACCCCGATCAGCGCGACGTGGCGTTGTTGCGCGCCGGGCAGGTTGCCCGGTCGCTCGGCAGTCTCGACGCATTGCAGCTCAACCTCCGGCGCGACGCGGGCCTCGGCAAGCGCGAATTCGAACGCTACAAGCGGCAACTGGCCGAGGAGAAGGACGCATGAACGACAGGATCGCCGACGGTGCGCCGCGCACGCTGCGTACGCTGATTGCCGCGCAGGCCGGTGCGGCATTGTCGACCGACGACGTGCTCGTGCTGGTGCTGCCGTTGTTCGCGCAGGTGGCGGAACTTCACGCGCAGGGCAAGGTGGCGTCGCTGGACGCGGACAGCATCGTGATCGACGAAGGGGGCGGCCTGGCGCTGCGACGCCCCGACGGCGAAGCGCCGCAGATGGACGTCGGCGCCGTGCATCGCGTCCAGCCGCACCCTGCGTCGGGCCTGAACATCGTCGGTGCGCTGCAACTGGAGCACACGCCCGATGGCCATCACAGCCAGACCGATCTTGCATTGCAGCTTGACGCAGCGGCTCCGGTCGTGCGGCCCGTCTATTTGCCAGGGTACGCGAGCTGGGAGCGATCCATCGGGCATCACGACGAGATCACCGACGTGTTCATGCTGGGGATGGTGCTGGCCAGCCTCGCATGCGGGCTGAACTTCGAAACCGAAAGCGACCTGCGCGCGTTCGTCGAGCATCGACGCAATCTGTTCGTGCTTCATGAACGGCTGCATCCGATCGTTGCGGCGGCGATCGTCGAAATGACGGAAGTGAACCGCCATGATCGCGCGACCGACGTGGCCGCGCTTGCGATGCGCCTGCGCACCTGGCGCGAGCAGCCGCTCGGCCTGGACGTCGAGCGTGCATTGGCCGGGGCGACAGGGGCGGCGTCGCGCCGCGGTGCAGTGCTGACGCACCTGCGCGACCGCTTGTTCGATCTGTCGCGTCGCAACCGGCTGCTGCATTTCCGGCCGACCGCGGCGACCGTCAACCTGACCGTGGCCAGCGTGCCGCTGATGCTGCATATCGAAAGCGTGCGCCCGGAGCACATCTGCACGTGGGGCGGACCGTTCGCCGCCGACCTCGTGGCCGGCAAGGCGGTGGCGTTACAGCAATGGCTGCGGTTCGACGATCAACCGTACCTGCCCGCGTCGCTGGACCGGCTGATCGCCGATACTCGCCGCGAACGGGCCGAATTCGGCTTCAGCAACCTGCGTCTCGTGATCGCGTTCCTGCGCTGGCACAACCTGAAGGACGCCCCCGACGAGCGTATCGTCTCGCCCCTGCTCTGGTTGCCGGTCGAACTCGTCAAGCGCAAGGGCGTGCGCGATCAGTACGTGATCCAGTGCGCTGGCGGCGACGCCGAATTCAATCCGGCGCTGCGGCACCATCTCAGTCAGCTCTACGACATCCGGTTACCCGAGACGGTCGACCTGGGCAAGATCACGCTGGCTGAGATTCATGCGGATATCCTGACGCAGATCCGGAGGTCGGAACCCTCGGTCGAGCTTCGGCTCGTCGACAAGGCGTCCGTACGGCTGGTGCGCCAGAAGGCACAACAGCGCATGCAGCAATACCGACGGCGGAAGCCCGCGGCACGTGCAGGCGGTTCGCACGGCGGTCGGCTGCCCTCTTTCAGCTATGCGCAAGACGATTACCGACCGCTCGGCCGCGCGTTGTTCGAGGAATGGGTGCGGCCGAGCGAACTGCCGCAGCGTTTCGAGGCCGGCGCCACGCCGGGCGCCAGCCTGCGTCGGCCGCAGATGGCGGGCGCAGCGGCAGAGGCCGTCGACGAGCGGCAGGGTTACGTGCTGCAGGAATCTGACGGGCATCGCTATGCGTGGGATTTCGATCTGACGCAGGTCACGCTGGCCAATTTCAACTACAGGAAGATGTCGCTGGTGCGTGACTACGCGCAACTGCTCGACGAGACCACCGCGAATCCCGCCTTCGACCGGGTGTTCTCGATCGAGCCGCGCGAGGTCGAAGCGTCGGCGGCCGCGCCGCTGCCGGCAGGAGAGCAATGGAACGTGGTGGCTTCCGATGCGACCCAGAATGCGTCGGTGAGCCTGGCGCGCAGCCAGCGCAGCTTCATCATCCAAGGGCCGCCGGGCACCGGCAAGTCGCAAACCATTACCAACCTCATCGCCGATTACGCGGGGCGCGGCAAGCGTGTGCTGTTCGTATGCGAAAAGCGTGCGGCGCTGGACGTGGTGTTCCACCGGCTCAAGCAGAGCGGGCTGGACGCGCTGTGTTGCCTCATCCACGATTCGCAGTCGGACAAGAAGGCGTTCGTCGCCGATCTGAAGGGCTGCTACGAGCGATGGATCGCCCAACCGCACGACAGCGAAGCGCTGCACGCACGACGAGCGGCGTTGATCGATGCGCTCGACGTACAGCAGCGACGCATCGATGCATTCGAAGCGGCGATGGCGGCTGCGCCCGACGCGCTGGGTGGCAGCGTGCGCACCTTGCTGCGGCGGCTGGTCGCGCTGCCGGCGGTACCGGATGTCGGCTTTGCTTTGCGCGAGCGCTTGCCGGCGCTGGCCGTTTGGGACCGGCATGGCGAGCTGACCCGGCGCGTGCATCGTGCGATGCGCGAACGGTTCGGCGCGAACAGTCTGGCCTCGCAACCTTTCGCACGGCTGTCTGCGGCGCTGCTGGCCGACGAGCGGGCATTCGGGCGGGTCGAGCAACTGTGCCAGGACGCCGACGCGCTGTTCGACGCGCTCGATCCGGTGCTCGACAGCACGGTGGCGTCGATCGGACACGCCACGGCGCTGTCGCGCGCATGCGCGATCGCAGCCGATTGCCAGTGGCTGATCGATACCGGCCTCGCCGCGCATCTCGACGTGCTCGATCCGGCGTCGTCCGCACAGACGGTATTGCGAGAAGCCCGCGATGCGTTGTCCGCGCACGCAGACGCGCTCACGGCCGCGCAGGCTGCCACCGTGCACTGGCGAGACAAGCTGTCGCCGGGCGATACCGTGTCGGCGCTCGCACTCGCGCGCCGGCTCGAGGCGTCGGCGATGCGATGGCTGCAGCCGGCATGGTGGCGGTTGCGCGGCGAGCTTCGGCGTCGCTACGACTTCGCGCAGCATGCGGTGCATCCCGGCTACGTCAAGGTGCTGGAGCAGCTTGCCGCCGAGCAGGCCGCGGCTGCGGCACTCGACGCAGCCGATGTCGAGTGCCGCAAGCGCTATGGCGTGAGCGAAATGGCGGCGTTTCTGCGCGCGCTGGCCGAGCTGGAGGCGCGGCTGGCGTCGGACGGCGATCTGCGCGAACGGATCGCGAATCTGCGTCAGGCTGTCGATCCGCTTGCTGCCGCGCGTATCGATGCCGGCGCACGCGAGGCCCTCGACAAGCTCGAGCGTCGCATCCGCGACAACCTGGTCATGGACGATGACGTGTCGCTGGCTGAAATCGCCGAGGCGCTGCGCGATCTTCGGGAGGGACTGGACGACCTGCCTGATTTGCTGCCGCTGTTGCGTGCGGTCCACGCGGCCGACCCCGCCTATGCGGCGACGCTGCAGTCCGTCGACCTCGCGCCCGCGGAGCTGGAGGCGCTGATTGCCGACGAGGCGTTGCGCCGCCTGGAGCGCGAGAATCCGGTGCTCGCGCGATTCGGCGGCGTGGCGCTCGCACAGGCCGCGCGTGCCGCGGCCCGGATCCAGCGCGAATTGCTGACCGTGAATGCCCAGGTCGTGAGCGCGACGTTGCATCGGCAGTTTGCCGACCACGTGCGCCAGTCGTCGTTATCGGCGACGCAACTCGATGCCGACGGCAAGACCTTCAAGAAGCGCTACGCAACCGGCCGGCGCGAGCTCGAACACGAGTTCGGCAAAAGCATGCGCCACCGTTCGATCCGCGATCTCGCCGATGACGAAACGGGCATGGTCGTCAACGACCTGAAGCCGATCTGGCTGATGAGCCCGCTATCCGTATCCGATACGCTGCCGCTGTCGCCCGATCTGTTCGACGTGGTGATTTTCGATGAGGCCAGTCAGATTCCCACCGAGGAAGCCGTGCCTGCGCTCAGCCGTGCCCGTCAGGTCGTGGTGGTCGGCGACGAGATGCAGTTGCCGCCGACGAGCTTTTTCACGGCAGCGGGCGCGGATGGCGACGACGAGATCGTGATCGAGGAAGAGGGCGAGCGCATCGCCATCAATCTCGACTCCGACAGCTTGTTGAATCAGGCGGCGCGCAATCTGCCCGCGACGCTGCTGGCGTGGCACTACCGCAGCCGGCACGAAGCATTGATCAGCTTCTCCAATGCGGCGTTCTACGATGGTCGTCTCGTTACGATTCCGGACCGCGTGCTGGAGCGCGCCGACGAGGACGGGTGGTCGGTGCGGTCGAGCCAGGACGATGCCGGCATCGTGGGCGCCGATGCGTTGCTCGCGCGGCCGATCAGTTTTCATCGGCTCGACGACGGCGTGTACGTCGAGCGGGGCAACGTGCCCGAAGCGCGCTATATCGCGTCGCTCGTACGCGAGATGCTGCGCCGGGAGACGGGCCTGAGCCTCGGCATCGTCGCGTTTTCCGAGGCGCAGCAGAACGCGATCGAAGCGGCGCTGGAGGCACTGGCGGCCGAAGACGCCGACTTCGCCACGCTGCTCGAGCGCGAGTACGTGCGCGAGGACGACGACCAGTTCAACGGCCTGTTCGTGAAGAACCTGGAAAACGTTCAGGGCGACGAACGCGATGTGATCATTCTCAGCATCTGCTACGCACCGGGCCCGGACGGCAGGATGCTGATGAATTTCGGGCCGATCAACCAGCGTGGCGGCGAAAAGCGTCTGAACGTCATCTTCAGCCGCGCAAGGCACCGGATGGCGGTGGTTTCCACGATTCAAGCCGATGCGATCACGAACGTGCACAACGACGGCGCGGCCGCGCTGCGGGCATTCCTGCAATTTGCGCAGGCGAGCGCCACAGGCCAGTTCGACCGTGCACAGGCGGTGCTCGGTGCGCTGAATCAGGGTGCGCGCGATGCGTTCACGCGGCGGACATCGCCTGACGCCATTCGCGATGCGTTGGCCGAAGCACTGCGCGCACGCGGTCACCAGGTCGATATCGACGTCGGCCGTTCGCAATTCCGCTGCGACCTGGCGATCGTCGATTCGTCGAAGCGGGACTACGCGCTTGCGATCCTGCTCGACAACCCAGCCCATGTCGTGACCGATACGGCGGAGCGCTATGTATTCCGGCCCGGCATCCTGCGCGGCTTCGGCTGGCGTGTGCTGGACATCCCCGGGAAAGATTGGCTTGATGACCCGGCCGCGGTGCTGGCGCGCATCGAGGCAATGCTTGCTGACGGTGAAGATCGAGCACTCGATCAGGAAATCGAGCTGCCGACGCCGGTTGTTCAGACGCCCGCGCAGGAGGCGGAAACTGTGCAGGGCGAGACTGCAGCGGCGACTGGCGTGTCGACGGAACGCGTGAGATCGCTGCGATTCGAGCAAGGCACTTCCAGCAAGTTCTGGCGCGCCAGCCTGCGGGGCACGGAGCTGAACGTGACGTACGGTCGGATCGGATCGGCAGGACAAGCCAACCTCAAGCAATTCGAAACCGTCGAGCGTGCACAGCGCGAGATGGACAAGCTGGTGGCGGAGAAACTGCGCAAGGGCTATGTCGAAGACCCGGCCGGGTGACGGCCGGCGTTCGATCCGCCGTTCATGCACGCGTTCCGCACGCAGCTGTGGTGCGACTTCACGTTTTCGACGTTCCTCGCGTGGATCGACGGCGTGTTCGATTTGACCGGACGAAACGGGGCGACCCCGGGACGCCGGGTGTTCACGCGGGGCGGATGAACGGGGATAGCGGCGGCGCGCGGATGCGTGCCGCCGTATCGTTAGTATGAGTCGTCGTCGAAGCGAGACGCCGCCGGCTGGCGCTTCATGTCCTTCAGCCAGCGCCTGACGTTGTCCGGATCCTCGAATTCGCGCAGCGCGACGGCCAGGTCCTGGTTGCTCCGCTGCATGCCGGCAATGTCGCGCGTCAGCATGCGCAGCACGGTATCGGGCGCGACCTTGGTGGACGACGCGATCCCGTACGTGCCCCTGAAATCGTTCTCGACGTGCACGATCTCCCGATCGAGCTCGCGCAACTGTTCCTCGAGGATGCCGTTGTAGCGCATGAGCCGTGCTTCGCCGAGGCCGTCGATCGCGCGCCGGTCGATCTGTTCGATTTCCAGCTGCAATTCCAGCAACTGCAGCAGGTTGCCCTTGTCGTAAGCGTGATTGACGCGCTGCATCAGCGCGGTCTTGCGTGCCTGTTCGTTCGGATCGGATTCGCGATCGGGGTGCAGCGCGCTGGCCAGCTTGCGATAGATTTCGCGGATCGATTTGTTCGATTCGGCCTGCTCGGCTTCGATCCGCGCCTGCGCGGCCGATTGCTTCGGTGCTTTCTTGCGCTTCGCACGCTGCGCCTCGCGGGCCGCGTGAGCGGCCATGTCGCGCTCGAACTGGGCGTCGAGTTCGGCCTGCATCCGCTCGGCGAGTTCGTTGGCGGACAGCGAGTCGAGATCCTCGGGCGAGGGCGACTGCGATTCGGGTTCCCGTTTCGGTTTCGTCGGCTCGGGAGCGGCCGTTGCGTTGCCGACGTGGTCGGATCCGGCATGCCGGTGGTAAATCACCTTCAACGCCGCGTCGTCGCTGGTGTGCAGCAAATCGCGCGCCATGTCGGCGATCAGGTCGGACAGCGTGCGCTGCTCGGCTTTGCTCAAGCCCTTCTGCAGGAACGCGTCGTCGAGCAGATGGATCAGCCGGATGCGCAGCGCCGTTGCCTCCTGTTCGAGCGGCAATAGAGCGTCGACGAATTTCTTCTGGAACGCCGGCATGACGGCTTCCCACGCACCGAGACGTTCGCGCCGCTTTTCGATTTGCTCGACGAGCGTATTGAACGTCTTCTGGGCTTTCGACAGGCTGGCTGTCTCGTGGCTGGGCGCGATGGCGACCGCGGCACCGCGACGTGCGGTCATGATTGATGTCCTCCGGCCGCGGCGGGACGCGCGGCAGGCCGGTATTTTAGCCGGATGGGTGCGCCCCCGAAACGGCTCGCGGTGCGTTAGTGCTTCATCGTCGCAGCCGCCGGCGCGCCCGAATCCATGCCCGGTGCGCCGTTCGCCCCGTAAGCGGCTTCCGCGCGCTTGCGGTCCGCGAGGCGCTTGGCGGCGAGGCGTTCCTGCGCGGCGACGATGTCGCCCGGATAGTTGTCGCCGTCGCCGGCAACCGGCTCGTAGCCGACCGACTCGAGGTCGAGCAGTTCCTGGCGCACTTGCGCGCGCGTGAGCGTCGAGTGCGACGACTGTGCGTACGACGCGGCCGGTGCGGCGAGAAGAGCGGTAGCGGCGACAGTGGCGATGGCGGCGATGATGGATTTCACGGTTTCCTCGGACGATTTCGTTGCGGTTTGCTGAACCGACGAGGAAAGTTTAGGAACCTTGACCGGCCTGATAAATGGCGATTCCAGGCGAACTGTGTTCCAGAATGAGTGAGAGTGCGCGATGCTGACGGAATGCGATGGTGATCGACGTCATGTGAAAGCGCGATGCGACGACTGCGCTGACGCGTGTTCCGGCGCGTCAGCGTTCCGTCAGTCGCCGAACAACTGCCCTTGTCCGGAGATCACGCGCTCGAAATCGTCCCGCAGGAACGGCAGGATCGCATCGGCGACAGGCTGAAGCTGACGGCTCAGATAGAACGCATAGTCGATCGGCGAACGCATCGTCTCGAGCGGCTCGGGGCCGGCCGTCGTCATCACGTAGCTGATCCAGCCACCGCGCTGATACTGCAGCGGCCGGCCCTGCGCGAGGTTGAATTCGTCGGCGATGCGCGCCGCGCGCACGTGCGGCGGCACGTTGCGTTCGTACTCGCGCAGCGGCCGACGCACGCGCTTGCGGTAGACGAGCTGGTCGTCGAATTCGCCGGCGAGCGTGCGCCGCACGTAATCGCGAATGAAATCCCGGTACGGCTCGCGCCTGAATACGCGCCGGTACAGCTCGCGCTGGAACTGCTGCGCGAGCGGCGTCCAGTCGGTGCGTACCGTTTCGAGCCCCTTGAACACGAGATCCTCGCTACCGTCGGCCGTCGCCGCGAGGCCCGCGTAGCGCTTCTTGCTGCCTTCTTCCGCACCGCGTACGGTCGGCATCAGGAACCGGCGGTAATGCCGCTCGTACTGCAGCTCCAGCGCGCTGTCGAGCCCGAAGCGGTCGCGCAGGTGCGCATGCCACCAGCGGTTCACGTGCTCGACGAGCGCGCGGCCCTTGGCGCCGGCTTCGTCGTCGTCGTGCGCGCGGCCGAGCCACACGAAGGTCGAATCGGTATCGCCGTAAATCACTTCGTACCCCTGCGCTTCGATCAGCTTGCGCGTGCGATGCATGATCTCGTGGCCGCGCATCGTGATCGACGACGCAAGGCGCGGATCGAAGAAGCGGCAGCCCGTCGAGCCGAGCACCCCGTAGAACGAATTCATGATGATCTTCAGCGCCTGCGACAGCGGCGCGTTGCGCTGCCGCTTCGCGTCGTCGCGGCCTTCCCATACGCGGCGCACGATATCGGGCAGGCAGTGCGCGGTGCGCGAGAAGCGCGCGCCGAGAAAGCCGGGCACCGATGCGTCGTCGCCGGGATTTGCGAGCCCTTCGATCAGGCCGACCGGATCGATCAGGAACGTGCGGATGATCGACGGATAGAGGCTCTTGTAGTCGAACACGAGCACCGAGTCGTACAGCCCGGGGCGCGAATCCATCACGAAGCCGCCGGGGCTGTTCTGCCCCGTCACGTCGCCGAGGTTCGGCGCGACATAGCCGAGCCGGTGCATGCGCGGCAGGTACAGGTGCGTGAAGGCCGCCACCGACCCGCCGGTGCGGTCGGCCGCGAGCCCCGTGACGCTCGCGCGTTCCAGCGCGAAGGACAGCAGGTCGGCCTTGTCGAAGATGCGCGTGACGAGCTCGCAGTCCTTCAGGTTGTAGCGCGCGAGCGCGGGCTTGTCGTGGTCGAAGCGGCGCTGGATCTCGTCCATCCGCTGGTACGGATTGTCGATCGACTTGCCTTCGCCGAGCAGCGCTTGCGACACGTATTCGAGGCTGAACGACGGGAACGTCCACGTCGCCGATTTCAGCATGTCGATGCCGTCGAGGATCAGCCGGCCGGCCGCGCCCGCGAAGAAGTGGTCGGGCTGCTGGCCGTGCGCGCGCCAGTCGAGCACGCTGCCGCCGCGCCCGAGCTTGAGCGGCACGCCGTATTGCTCCGCGTGCGCATGCAGGATGCGCAGGTCGAATTGCACGAGGTTCCAGCCGATCACCGCATCGGGATCGTGTTCGTCGAACCAGTCGTTCAGGCGCGCGAGCATCGCGGCCCGGGTGTCGCAGTAGTCGAGGCGGAAGTCGACGGCGCTCGCGCCGGCATCGCCGTTCGGCGGTCCGAGCATGTAGACCTGCCGTTGCCCGCAGCCTTCGAGCGCGATCGAATACAGCTCGCCGTGGACGCTGGTTTCGATGTCGAGCGACACGCAGCGCAGCGCCGGGCGGTAGCCGGCCGCGGGCTTCAGCTCGCCGCCGGTCAGCGTGCCGTCGCGGCCGGGCTGGCCGCGAAACTCGACGCATGCGGTGATGAAGCGCTCCATCGCATAGCGATCGGGCGGCTGCACGTCGGTTTCGTAGACGTCGACGCCGGCCGCCGCGAGGCGCTTCTGGAGCCCGGACAGGTGGCGATAGCGCCGGCAATAGAGGCCGACGACCGGGCGTCGGCTGAAATCGCGCAGCGCGAGCGGGCGCAGTTCCGCCTCGCGTTCGCCGGCCAGCGTGCGTTCGGCGAGCGCCTGCTGTTCGGCCGGAATGAACGCGACGGCTTCCTGCGGGCGCAACCGCACGCGGCGCGGACCGCGTTCGGTTGCCAGCCAGAACTCGATCTCGATACCGGATGCGGTGTCCCGCCAGTGGCGGGTAAGGATGAAACCCTGCTCGAACGCCGTCAAAACGCTTGCTCGTCGTGGATGCCCAGGCGGCGGATTTTAGCGCTTGAATGGCAGTCGTGCCGCCGGCGGGCGTTTGGCACCAGGCGGCAGGAAGTCGTCGGGCGATGCGCTTGCAGCGCAATGGAAGCGACGGCATGTCGCTGACGGCGGAAGCGGACGGCCACGCGCACGATGGGCAACGGACGCTATTCGCGACGCAGCGCTTCGAGCACGGTTGAGGGCGACCGCTGGCCGGCGCCATACCCGTTCGACTGTAGCCTGGGCATCATGCCGACCACGAAGTCGATGAACGCCCTGACCTTGGCCGGGACGTGGTTTCGACTGGGATAGTAGACGTAAAGAGGAAACGTCTCGCCGCACCAGTCCGTCAAAACCGGCTCCAGCGTGCCCGCGCGCAGGTGCGTGTCGATTCCGAGGTCGATCACCTGGGCGATCCCGAAGCCGGCGAGGCAGGCGCCGATCTTGGTTCCCGCATCCGTGACGGTCAGGGAGCCGCTGACGGCCACTTTCACTTTCTCGTCGTCACGCCAGAACTCCCAGTCGAAGGGCCTGCCGGTGGCCGGGTCGATCGCGAGGATGCATTCATGGCCGCCGTCGACCAGATCCTGCGGCGACCTTGGCCGACCGCGCTGCTCCAGGTAGGACGGCGCGGCCAGAGTCAGTACCCGAGGACTGTATAGCCTGCGGCAGACCAAGGTCGAAATAGAAGGCGGTCCAAATCGGATGGCGAGATCGAATCCCTCGCTGACCAGGTCCGACAGATCGCTCCGGGTTTCCAGCTTCAGGTGAAGCGCGGGGTGATCCTTCATGAACCGGGTCAGCTCCGGTGCCAGCACGAGGCGCGCGAACACGGCATCGCACGCGACACGGAGCGTTCCGTTGACGACCGAGGTCTGGTCGGAGGCGTCGACGGCCGCCTCTTCGATTCCGTGGAGTAACGGCAGCACTTTCGACAACAACGCATGGCCGGCGTCCGTCACTTCGACGTGCCGGCTGGTGCGATGCACGAGCTTCGCGCGCAGGCGGTCCTCCAGTCGCTGGATGGCGCGACTGACCGCCGGCTGAGTCTTGCCCAGACGAGATGCTGCACGGCTGAAGCTGCCGGATTCGGCCAGGGCTGCCAGGACGAGCAAGCCGCTGACCAGCCCTCCATCGAGGTCTTCCATCATCCATGTGTTCCTGTAATGGCAGCGATAACCGGGTCGCCGTAGCAGAGAGCGGGAAGGATCGCTCACTATACGAGCCGTTCACTACCGAGGAAAGCCGACAATGACCCAGACCCAAGCCGTCGTCGCCTTGATCGACGATTATTTCAACCTCGCTTATGAGCCGAAGAGCCGTGACTTCGACAAGATTTTCCATCCGAACGGCTTCGTTCAGTGGCTGGATGAAGGCCGGTTGCGCACGCTGTCGTCGTCGGAGTACGCGGCGCTCGTCAACGGGAGGCCCAGTCCGCGATCGGCCGGCGCGCCCCGAGACGAGGCGATCCTCGCGATGCAGCATGTCTCGGACGGTCTTTCGACGGCGACGGTGCGAGTGCGGATAGGCAACAGGCTGTTCAACGATCACTTCGTCATGCACAAGGTGGAGGGCCGCTGGTTGATCGCGACCAAGGCGTCCGCCATCGTGCGTACGTTCGACTGAAGCGCGGCGCGGCAGATGCGCATCGGTGTCCGGTTTTCGCAAGCGCGCGACAAGGTGTGCGCTGATACCGACGAATAAAAACCCCGGGAAATTCATCGATTTCCCGGGGTTTTTACGCCGTTGAACATTGACCGACTTGAGGCGGGTGCCTGAGACTCGACTCGAATCGGCACCCTTCAAACATGCCCCTCATGCTCGATCGCCCCACCATTCCCGACCCGCGCCGCGACCCTCACCGGCGCCCCTGAAGCCCGCGCCGCCCGCTTCGCCCACATCGCCGTCAGAATCGGCACGAGTATCGCCGTCACGAGGCACGCGGTCGCGACGATCGCGGTCGCCGCCGGCACCATCGGCTTGAACTTCGGAATCATCTCGCCGATGATCGCCGGGTTCGCGACCGCGGCGCCCGCCGTCGACGACGCGGCAAGCCCGGCCGTCCCGTTGCCGCCGCCCAGAAACTTGTCGGCGAGCATCAACGGCACGCCCGTCACGACGATCACCGCGAGCCCGAGCGCGATGCCCGGCAGCCCGCTCTTCGCGATCACGTTCAGATCGATGCCGTTGCCGAGTGCGAACCCGAAGAACGGAATCAGCGGATGCACGCAGCGTCCGAACAATTCGCGCAGCTCCACATCGAGGTTGCCGAGCGTGAAGCCGATCAGGAACGGCAGCACCGCGCCGACGAAGAGCCGCGTCTCGAACACCGCGACGCCGGCCGCGCCGAGAATCAGCATGCTGACGAGCGGCCCCGATTCGATCGACATCAGCACGAACGCGCCGGCCTCTTCCTTGCTGCCGTACTGCTGCATCACGGCCGCATAAAGGCCGCCGTTGGTCATGTCCATCGACGTCGTGATCGCGAGCAGCGACAGTCCCGCGAAGAGGCCCGTGCGGATGCCGTCGTCGGGGATGAACTGCGCGGCGATCAGCGTCGCGAGCCAGGCGACCACGATCTTCGTCGCGAGCAGCGTGCCCGATTTGCGCAGCACGACGCCCGTCGCGCGCAGGTTGATCGTCGCGCCCATGCAGAAGAACCAGACGGCGAGGATCGGCACCGTGCCCGCGATCAGGCCGTTGGTGAACGAGCCGAGGTATTTCCCGGCATTCGGTGCGAACGTGTGCACGCACGCGCCCAGCAGCATCGGGACCAGCATGAGCCCGCCCGGAATGCGGTCGATGGCCTGTTTCAGCTTCAAGTCTCCTCCGTGGACGTCGATGCGTCCCGTTGTCGAATGATGTCTGCCGACTGACTATAGGACATGATTCGGAACGATGGTCCGTTTTTGTGAATTTAGGCGGTAGTCGTATACCCGTAATACGTAACGGCATTGATAAGAAAGGAATTTATCGACCTGCCAAGCGAGATCGAAAATCCGGATCGACGTTCCGAATTCAAGAAATGTGTGCTTCAATCTTCATCAGGGCGATCGGCGGCGACGATGCCGGCGGCGTGTCCGTTTCCCATGGAGAACCGGCATGGAAGTGCGGCAGGGCATTCACAGCGAGCACGCGAAGGCGCTCGACACCCCCGGCTTGCGCCGGCATTTCCTGGTGGAGAACGTGTTCGCGCCGGACGCGCTGTCGCTCACCTACAGCCATATCGACCGCATCATCGTCGGCGGCGCGTGGCCCGCCACGCGGCCGGTCGAAGTGCCGGCGTCGCTCGGCGCCGCGATGGGCGTGAGCCATCTGCTGGAGCGGCGCGAACTCGGGGCGATCAACATCGGCGGGGCCGGCTGGGTCGAGGTCGACGGGCAGCGTCATGCGGTGGGCACGGAGGAGGCGATCTACGTCGGGCAAGGCGGGCAGGCCGTCGTGTTCGGCAGCGACGATCGCGCGCAGCCCGCGAAGTTCTACCTGAACTGCGCGCCCGCGCACACGGCTTATCCGACCCGCACGATCACGCTCGCGCAGGCATCGCCCGAAACGCTCGGCGACGCGGCCACGAGCAACCGCCGCACGATCTACAAGTTCATCGTGCCCGACGTATTGCCGACCTGCCAGTTGTCGATGGGGATGACGAAACTCGAGCCCGGCAGCCTGTGGAACACGATGCCGTGTCACACGCACGAGCGACGGATGGAGGTGTATTTCTACTTCAACCTCGCCGCCGACGCGGCCGTGTTCCACATGCTCGGCGAGCCGCAGGAGACGCGTCACGTGGTGGTGCACAACGAGCAGGCCGTGATCTCGCCGAGCTGGTCGATTCATTCCGGCGTCGGCACGAAGGCGTACACGTTCATCTGGGGGATGGTCGGCGAGAACCAGGTGTTCAAGGACATGGACCACATCGCCGTTGCCGACCTGCGCTGACATCATGAAACGCGATACGACCGATCTTCCCGCCGCCGATGCGCATGCCGCGCTCGCCGGCCTGTTCGACCTGACCGGCAAGGTCGCGATCGTCACCGGCTGCAACACCGGGCTGGGCGCGGCGATGGCCGTCGCGCTCGCGTCGGCCGGGTGCGACATCGTCGGCGCGAACCGTTCGTCGTCCGATGCAACGTCGGCGCGCGTGACGGCCGCGGGACGGCGTTTCGTCGACGTGCGCGCGGATCTGTCGACGCTCGAGCCGGTCGAGCGGATCGTCGGCGGCGCGCTCGACGCGTTCGGCCATGTCGACATCCTCGTCAACAACGCGGGCATGATCCACCGCTGCGATGCGCTCGAGTTCACCGAGGCCGACTGGGACGCGGTGATCGACGTGAACCTGAAGAGCGTATTTTTCCTGTCGCAGGCGGTCGCGCGGCAGATGGTGCGGCAAGGGCGTGGCGGCAAGATCGTGAACGTCGCGTCGATGCTGTCGTTCCAGGGCGGCATTCGCGTGGCGTCGTACACGGCGTCGAAGAGCGGCGTGCTGGGCCTCACCCGGCTGCTCGCGAACGAATGGGCCGCGCACGGGATCAACGTGAACGCGATCGCGCCCGGCTACATGGCGACCGACAACACCGCACAGCTGCGCGAGGACAGCCGGCGCAGCGACGAAATCCTCGCCCGCATCCCGGCCGGCCGCTGGGGCGTGCCGGACGATCTCGCGGGCGCGGCGGTGTTTCTCGCGTCGCGCGCGTCGGACTACGTGCACGGCCACACGCTCGCCGTCGACGGCGGCTGGCTCGCGCGCTGACCGTATTGCGCGACGAACGCGTTATGCTCTCCCGATTCGCATCTCACGGATTCACGGACATGACAGCAACGCCCAGGCAGCGCAAGCGCGATCACGCGAACCAGGAAACCGGGGCGGACCTTTCGGCGGCAGGCGCCGTCGAGAAGCCCGATTCGGTTGCCGCCGTCGGCAAGGTCTTCACGATCCTCGCCGCGCTCGGCGAGCGCCGCGAGGTCGGCATCAGCGAACTGTCGCACCAGCTCGGCATGTCGAAGACGACGGTGCATCGCTTCCTGCAGACGCTCAAGGCGCTCGGCTATGTCGCGCAGGAAGGCGAGACCGATCGCTACCGGCTGACGATCCGGCTGTTCGAGCTCGGCAGCAAGGCACTGGAGAGCGTGGATCTCGTGCGCGAGGCCGATCTCGAGATGCGCCGCATCGGGCAACTGACGCGCGAAGCCGTGCATCTCGGCGCGTTCGACGAGGACGCGATCATCTACATCCACAAGATCGACGCCGATTACGGGCTGCGCATG
Organism: Burkholderia sp. MSMB1078WGS; assembly: GCF_001528895.1. NCBI lineage: Bacteria > Pseudomonadati > Pseudomonadota > Betaproteobacteria > Burkholderiales > Burkholderiaceae > Burkholderia > Burkholderia sp. MSMB1078WGS. The sequence goes on from NZ_LPDI01000037.1 coordinate 111,524, forward strand.
CAGTCGCGCATCGGCCGGCGCAATCCGCTGTACAGCACGGCGATCGGCAAGGTGCTGCTCGCATGGATGTCGCCAGCCGACGCGCGGGCGGTGCTGGCCGGCATCGAGTTCAGGAAGTCGACCGCGAAAACGCTCGCGTCGGCGGATGCGGTGATGAGCATCCTGCCGCACGTGCGGCGGCAGGGCTATGGCGAGGACAACGAGGAGCAGGAAGATGGCCTGCTGTGTCTCGCGGTGCCCGTGTTCGATCGTTTCGGTCGCGTGATCGCGGGGCTGTCGCTGTCGTTTCCGACGATGCGGTGCGGTGCGGACACGAAAGCGCATTACGTCGCGTTGCTGAAGGAGGCCGGGCAGGCGATTTCCGAGCGGCTCGGGCATCGTCCGGAAGCGGCCGGGGTCGAAGCGACGACGGTCGCGCAGGATTGAACGTGGGCCGGCCGCGAACCGGCAAACCGAAAAAATACGGTATCCAGAACGAATCATGCAGATGAAAGCGACGATGCGCATCGGCGTCGCGATGCTGGTGCTCGGCGCGAGCCTGGGCGCGAACGGCACGCACGCGAAGAGCACGGTCGATTGCGGCAAGCTCGACGCAGCCACGAGCGGCCCGGACGACAACTTCCGGCCGCCTGCGTCCGGCACGGTCGTCGGCGCGGGGCGCGCGTATTTCTACTCGGCGCCCGACGCGCAGTGCGTCACGAAGCGGACCTTCATCGTCCCCGGCGATTCGGTGACCGTCTACAAGTCGCACGGGCGCTGGTACAACGTCATGTACGTGAACGGCGAGACCGGCGACGATTTCGAAGGATGGATCGAGCAGGGCCGCGTACACCTCGGCGGTCAATACGGTGCGCAGTAGTCGCCGTCCGCGGCGCCGCTACACCGCTGCCCCGGCGAAATCCCGTGTCAGGTGCTCCGCGCGCATGGGGCGCTGATACAGGTAGCCCTGCGCATACTGGATCCCGACCGCTTGCAACGCGCGATGCTGCGCTTCCGTCTCCACGCCTTCCGCGATGATCTTCAGGCCGTAGTGATGCGCGACGGCCGCGATCCCCTCGATCAGCCTCGCGCTGCCATGGTCCAGTTGCGAGACGAACTGTCGATCGATCTTCACGTAGTCGAACGGAAAGCGCGACAGCATGTCGAGATTGCTGTGATGCGTGCCGAAGTCGTCGATCGCGAACTTCGCGCCTTTCGACCGCAGCGCCTGGAAGATCTCGGTGGTTCGCGCGTTCTTCTCGAGCAGGATGCGTTCGGTGACTTCGAGCACCAGCGTGAAGCCGGGCGGCAGCGCACGGATCGCTTCCTCGACGACGGCCACGAACCGTCCGCGCTCGAGGTCCTGCGGTGCGACGTTCACCGCGATGCGCAGCGGCGCGGACGGCGTCAGCGCGGTCAGCTCCGACACGGCGGTGCGCAGCACGAATTCGGTGACCTTCGGCAGCACGGTGCTCGATTCCACCTGCGGGATGAACACGGCCGGGCTGATGGCCCCCCACTTCGGATGGTGCCAGCGCAGCAGCGCTTCGACGCCGACCGTCCTGCGCGTCCGCACATCGACGATCGGCTGGTACACGACATGGAATTCGTTGCGCCGGAGCGCGTGGCGCACGGCCTTCAGCAACAGCCGCCGCGGCGCCATCGCGAGCAGGTAGGCGGCCATCACGAGGCTGTCGGCCAGCAGCACGATCGTCGCGCAGATCAACCGGTAGTGGCGCTGGACTTGCGACGCGTAGTGCGTCGATGCGATGACCGACACCGTGAACGGCCAGCGCTGCGAAGCGATCGTGCTGCCGCCCGCGGGACCTGTGTCCGTTTCCGGCGTGAACTTCCCGTGCTGATCGAGACGGCCCGAACCTGCGATCGACAGCACGGCCGTCGCCGCTTCATTGCCGGTGCCGTGGGCGAGCGCGTCGGCTACGTAGTCGCCTTCGATCAGGTACAGGACGCCCGCGCCGCGCGCGGTGGCGCGAAACGCGGACAGCACCGGAATGTCGTGCTGGAACGGCGTCTGCCGCAGCAGCGTGACGACCGTCGAGCCTGGGTCCGGTTCGCGTGCATAGGCGGCGAGCGGCAGGTCGATCGAACCGAGCGCCGACGAGCACATGACGCGCCCGTCATTCACCAGCGCGACCGCACGCAGGTAGCGCAGGCGAGTGCCCACTTCGGCCAGCGTCCGGAACACCGTCGCGCAGGGCCGGCCGACGAGTGCGGTCAGCTCGTCCGCGTGCCGAAGGCGAACGCCGTCCAGGATGCGGTCTACGGAATTCACGATGTCGTTTGCGACGACGCGCTCATGCGCGGTGACGGCGTCGCCCGCGTAGCGGTCGGCCAGCACGATCGCGAACGCGGGCACGAGCACGCAAATGATCGCGGCGGCGAGAAACACGATGCGCGGCCACGCGCCGCTGCGGTGGAAAACGGGCTTCGAGCCGCGGGGGCGCGCCCACGGTCCTCCGGTTGCCTTTGGTGTTGTTCGCATGGCGTGGCAAATCGAACCGGTCGATGTGCAAACGGCGCGCATGCCGCATGCCTGATCCGGGCCATGCGGCTCGCGCGCCGGTTTCGGGACGCCGGTCGATTCGGCCGCTGCGACGGGCATCGGCGCGAGCCTGTCGCGATCGACCATCTATCCGGCAGCATTCCGTAATAACATGCTCGCATCAAGCATGTATATGGACGCAGCGTACCGAAAAAAGCCCCGGCCGCACGATGTGTGCAGCCGGGACAAAGACACCGTCTCTTGGCACGAGGATGGTGCGCGGCAAGTATAAGATGCGACGCGCCATTGCGAAATATTGTTGTTTAAATATTGATGCGATTTCTCGATTGTGTCTCAAAAAGAAACATTTTCATGCGGAGCCGTTGTCGGTCCGCTGCCAACCGGGGCGTTGCGATGGAAGAAAATTCCGCATCCCCGGTCATTGTGACCGATGGCGCCGCCGCGGCGGACGGTGGTTCACTGTGGATTCGGATCTCGGTGGACGGAGCCGCCCGCGACTATTCGCTCGATCGCGCGCTTGCATCGCGCGGTACGCCGCGTTACGACAGCATTCGCGGCGCGCACGGCGTGCTGTCGAGCGAAGAACGGCGGGAATTGCGGGGGCTGCTGGAGCGCATTGCCGACGCCGCGATGTGGGCCGGCATCGTCGGCACGTTCATCGAGGTGCTGAAGCGTCCCGACGCGTCATGAGCGTGCGGTGCCCGCGGCGATTCAGAAATCGTTGTGCATCTTGCGGAGCAGGCCGCCGGGCGACTGGTGCGTGTCCACGGCGGTGAGGACATCGGTCAGGAACCACGGCAGGTTCAGTTGCGTGTCGGAATCGCCGACGCAGACGCGGATCGGCGGCGCATGGGAGGATGAACCGGCGCCCTGGGCGGTGTCTCGCGACGGTACGCAATTCTTTGCGTATGCCTGAGTCGGGGCCGCCGAGGCGGCGCCCGATGGCGCGCCGGCGACAGCCGGCACACCGATGGCGGCAAACAGGGTCAGGACGGCGGCAAGCGCGACGCGTTTCATGGGAGTCCTCCGACGATGCTCGTTCGACCCGGCGAGCCGCCGCGAGTTCGTCGGCGCGAGATGCCGGCCGGCCACACCGCTGCAGGCTGCGGCGCTGCGCTTCACGTCACTGATACCCGTAACACTGCTTCAGCCCCGCGTAGTCGTAGAAGTGGCTGCCCGGCGCGATCTTCGCGCCGTCGCACGCGGCCTGAAAATCCGTCTCGCGCTCGTTGTACAGCATCTTCACGATGAGCCGCGACCCGTTGTGATAGACGTCCCACTGCATGTTCGCGGCCATCGGCGACACCTGGTCGCCGCGCCACGGGTTGTTCGCATACGTGTACGTCTGTGCCTGCGGTGTCGGCACGAACACGTTCTTCAGATTCATGATCGACGCGAACGGAATCACGATCTCCGCATGCGTGAAGCGCAGCTTCGCGGCGTGCGTCAGGTCCCCGCGCGCGATTGCGTCGACTTCGCCGAAGAAGTCGTCCTGCAGCACCTTCGCCATCCGGTACGTCACCGGGTTCGCTTCCTGGATGCCGGGCCCTTTCTGATAGTAGTCCTCGGCATCCTGCAGATACGCGAGATACTGCGCCTGCTCGGCGCCGATGTACTTCTCCATCGTGACGCCGCCGGTTTCCGCGGTCATGGCGGGCGCAACCTGCAACAGGTTGTACAGCACGTTCACCGCGTCGACGGCCGTCGCGATCTTCGTCTTGCCGTCGCCCTTCAGCGTGTTGGTGAATTTGCCGTCCGACGACGTGAACGCATAGGTGCCGGTGTTCGCGAACGTGTAGCCGTCGGAGCCGAGCTTCGCGATGAAGGCCGGCGACACGAGTGCGGACAGCACCGTCTGCGCGACGTCGGCCGCCTGCGGCGCGGCCTTGATCGCCTTCAGCTTCGCGGCCACCGTCGCGTCGTTTGCGTAGGCCTGGTACGCCTGGCTCGCCTGATAGGTCGCGTAGTACGGATCGCTCGTGTCGGTCACGAGATCGGTGGCCGGCTTCAGCGAGTGGAAATACAGCAGGAAGCGGTTGGTGCCGGCCGGCTGCGCGACCGGTGCGCTCGCCGGATAGCCGGCCGGCGCGGCCGGCAGCGTGATGGCCGGCGCCAGTGCCGGCTGCGCGGCGACGAGTGCCGCCGAGAAATACGTCGAGCTTTCGACCGCGCGATCCTGGCCCGAGTTGACGACGACCACCTGCCGATTGCCCGTCGCGAACAGCGCGGGCAGCCGCTGCGCGAGACGCGCGGCGAGTTGCTGATGTTCGCGGATGCCGGTTTGAGTCAGGTTGCCGTAACCGGGTGTCGAGATGCCCTGCACGCCGTAGCCGAGCAGCGCATTGGCCTTCATCATCGCGTACGTGTCGGCCTTGAGCTGCGCGCCGAGCGTGGTCAGCGCGCCGTCGGCCTCGGCCTTGGCCAGCATCGCGTAGATCGCGCCGTCGTACTTGAAGCCCGACAGCCCGCGCGAGCCGTGACGTGCGACGAGTTCGGTATAGACCGGCGCGTAGCCGGCCGGCGGCGCTTCATACGTTGCGGCGTCCTGCTGCGGGCGGTACGGCGTCTTCGTCTGGTAGTAGGTCGCGGGTGCCGGGGCCGGCGCGGGCTCAGGCATGGGCTGCGGCGCGGGCGCCGTGCCGTTGTTGTCGGCCGACGTGGCAGGCGGCGTCGAGTCATCCCCGCCGCAAGCGGCGAGCAACAGGCAGGCAATCGTGAGAGCGGCGGCGGTGCGGATCGGGCGTGTCATCGTGGCGGGCAACGGACGGGACGATGCGCATGCGCGTCGTCCCGTCGCCGGGGGAAAGTGGTCGAGCCCCGCAGTGTTGCAAGCGACTTTGACAGCAGAATGTCAGGATGCGGTCGGGCAATCGTCGGATTGCCGCCGGATCGATGACGATGGCCGGCTCGAGCCGGCCCGGGCGCTGGCGTTCAGTGCAGCCCGGCCGATGCGATCGAGCGCACCGTGTCGGTGATGTTCACACAGCGCGACAACCCGAAATGCTCAGCTTCGCGGCGTTCCGGTTCGCTGCTCGCGATCCCGACCGCGCGCTCCCGCGGCACGCCGAGCGCCTGCAGCGCGACGTCGAACGGATGCCGATTCGATCGGGAGTCCTGTTGATCAGTGTCCGTGACGACGACCGAGAAGCGGTCGAGGTTCGCGCGGCCGAACTGGCCTTCGAACATGTCGTTGAGCCGCGCGGCCGGCAGCGTCGTGACGAGGCCGAGCCGATATCCTTCTTCCGATGCCCGGTCCAGCCAACGGAGGATCGCGTCGCGTTGATGGCGCGACTCGCGCGAATCCGGCGTTGCTTCGATCTGCGCGAATGCTGCGTCGAGACGGGTGACGATGGCTTCGATGACCACGGTGATTCCTTTTCAGAAACGTGATGATCCGTTCGCCGACGGGAATGCCACACACCTTAGCGTCGATGCGGAAAACGCGACCAATCAATATTTATAGCCGACTCATACGATTCGACTTATGAATGGGGTGGCGAGCCAGAGCGGGCGCGGGATACGCGCAGCACGGCATTTCACGCACGCATCGCATTGTATTGACGGCGTTCGATGCGATGCACCGGCGTGGCGCACATTCCGGCTGCATCGCGCATATCGATATAAAAAAAACGGCATATCGGACGATGTTCGCCCGATATGCCGCGCTGTGAGGCTGCGTGCGAACGGCGACGATCAATGCAACTTGATCGACGGCTGGTTGCGGCTTTGCAGCCAGTGGCTCAGCGACTGGAACAGCGCGCGCTTCATGCCGACCACGCTGAACAGGTGCTTGCGATACAGGAACTTGTACAGCCCGATCGCCGCCAGGCCGTCGACGATCAGCGAGCGCATGCGGATATCCGCCTGATACACGGCGCCCGCATGCCCGAGCGACACGACGGTGCCCGCATCGCGGAACGTGAAGCCGGGCACGGGCTTGCCGGCGACGCGGCGTGCGAATGCGTCGGCCAGATACAGGGCCTGCTGATGCGCGACCTGCGCACGCGGCGGCAGGAACGCGCCTGCACCGGCCGACGGGCACGCGGCGCAGTCGCCGAACGCGTACACGTGCGGATCGTCGGGCGTCTGCAGCGTGTCGGTCACGATCACCTGGTTCGAGCGGTTGAGCGCGATGTCGCCGATGTCCCGCAGCATCGCGGGGCCGGCGACGCCGGCTGCCCAGATCGTGATGTCGCTCGCGAGGCGTTCGCCGGTTGCGGTCGTCACGGCATCCGCGCCGACTTCCGCCACGCGCGTATCGGTCAGCACGTCGACGTTCAGCGCGCGAAGCTGCGCGTGCATCTTGCCGGACAGCCGTTCGTCGAGCGCCGGCAGGATGCGCGGGCCGCCTTCGATCAGCCGGATATGCACGTCGCGCGCGGACACCAGCGCCTTGAAGCGATACGTCGTCAGTTGCTGGACCGCATGCCGCAGCGCGGCGGCCAGCTCGACGCCCGTTGCGCCCGCACCGATCACGTTGATGCAGATCGGCGCGCCACGCCGTGCCGGCTGCTGCTCGGCCAGGTGATTCGCCTTCGTGCAGGCAGCAAGGAACTTGCGGCGGAAATCCTCGGCCTGGTCGAGGTTTTCGAGCGGCAGCGCATGACGCGCGGCGCCCGGCACGTTGAAGTAGTTCGTCACGCTGCCGACCGCCAGCACGAGATCGTCATAGTCGAGCACGCGTTGCGGCAGGATTTCCGTGCCGTCCGCATCCTGCACGGCCGCGATCGTCGCCGTGCGTGCCGCGCGATCGACCCGCTGCAGCGCGCCCTGCACGAAGCGAAAGCCGTGGCGCTTCGCCTGCGCCGCGTATTCGATCGTGTGGGAAGCCGGATCGCGATGGCCCGACGCGGCTTCGTGCAGCAGCGGCTTCCAGAAGTGCGTCGGATAGCGGTCGACGAGCACGACCTCGGCTTGCCCGCGGCGTCCGACCGTATCGGCGAGACGCGTCGCGAGCTGCAGGCCGCCGGCGCCGCCGCCGACGATCACGATGCGCGGCGGGTGCGGTGCGCGGTTCGCTGCAAGGTTGGGCGTGACGTTGTCCATGTTGGGCTCCCGCTGAATGACGATTCGGATGACATTGCTCAGGAACCGACGATATAGTTTCGAACCCACTCGAACAATTTAATGTTTATAAGCGACTCATATGTATTCACTTATAGGAAAGACCGCGACGTTCCGGCAATTGAAGGCGCTGGACATGATTGCGCGGCTCGGCAGCGTGTCGCGCGCGGCCGAGGAGCTGAACCTGACGCAGCCGGCGGTGTCGCTGCAGGTTCGGCTGCTCGAAGAGGCCGTGGGCGCCGCGTTGCTGCAGCGAGTGGGGCGCGGCGTGCAACTGACCGCGACCGGCGAGATCGTCGCGCGCTACGCGCGCGAGATCCTGCATCTGTGGAGCGAGGCCGGCGACGAAGTGGCCGCGCTGACGGGCGATCTCGGCGGCACGCTGCGGATCGGCGCGATCACGACGGCCGAATACCTGATCCCGCCGCTGCTCGTCAAATTCACCGCGACGCGTCCGCACGTGAAGACGTATTTCAAGGTCGGTAATCGCGACGACATCATCCGCATGCTCGCGACGCATGAAATCGATCTCGCGGTGATGGGCAGCGCACCGAAGGAACTGCGTACGCATGCGGTCGAGTTCGCGAAGCACCCGATGGTGTTCGTCGCGGCGCCCGGCCACCCGCTGATGCGGCGCAAGCGCGTCGCGCTGAAGGATCTCGAATCCGCGCACCTGCTCGTGCGCGAACGCGGCGCCGGCACGCGCTCGACCGTCGAGAGCCTGTTCAAGAATGCGGGCCACCGCTTTCATGTGGGCTCCGAACTGTCGAGCAACGAGGCGATCAAGCAGATGGCCGAAGCCGGGCTCGGCGTCGCGTTCCTGTCGTTGCACGCGTGTGCGCTCGAACTGCGCACGGGGCTGCTCGGGCAACTGCCGTTTCCCGGCAACCCGATCGAGCGCGAATGGTATGTGGTGACGCTCGCCGACCGGCGCATCTCGCAGGTGACGGGGTTGTTTCGCGATTTCCTGATCAAGCAGGGCGCGCCGGTGATCGACGGCGCGACGGTGGCGCCGCACGAGCGGCGGCGCAAGTAGGCGGCCGCAAGTAGGCGACGCAAGTAAGCGGGGTGTCGACCGGCCGGTCAGACGAGCCCGAAATCGTCGTTGCTGTCGGGAATCGACGCGAGCAACCGTTCGAGCCGGTGCCAGCCGACGATGCGCAGGCACCACGCTGCGATGGCGGTGCGGCCGCGGCGGGCGTGGGCGCCGGATGAAGGGCGGCCGGCGCGGGGCGAGCGCGCGACGAACGCCGCGCGTTGCGGGCAGTAATGGGGCATGACGGGCTCCGTAGGTGTCGGATGAGCCGATCGTAAGCGGGGCGGCGCCCGTCTGCGCGCACGCAAGGATCGTCCCGAGCAGAAACGGATGATCTTTTTCTGCTTGACCCGGAGACGGCCGGGCACGGCCGGCACGCCGGCGCGAAACGCGTCACAATGCGCATTCGTCACCCGATCTGGTGGAGACCCTCGATGAGCGATCCGATTCTTGCCGCACCGACGGACAACGGCGTCCCGGTCAGCCTGCGCTCCAGCCGCGGGCTCGGCTGGCACGGCTTCGGCGCGTCGCTGCTGGAGATCCGCGCGGGCACGTACCGGATTCCGGCAGCCGAGCATCACCGGATCGGCGTGCATATCGGCGCGCCGGTGCGGGCGGATTGCGTATGCGACGGCGAGCGCGTGTCGCGTATCCAGGCGCACGGCGACGTCGACGTGATTCCGGCCGGCCTGCCCGGCCAGTGGACCGACAGCGCCGACTGCCGGATCCTGCACATCGCGCTCAGCGACACCTTCGTGCGGCGCACGGTCGAGCAGCTCGACCTGAAGCCGTCGCACGCGCAGATCCGCCGGCGGCTGCAGGTGCGCGACCCGAGGCTGCAGCACATCGCATGGGCGATGGCCGCCGAACTCGAAGCGGAAGACGCATCGGATCCGCTCTATGCGGAAAGCCTGTGCACGGCGCTCGTCGCGCGGCTGGTCGACGGCCGGCCCGCGTTTCGCGAACGCCGGCGCACGCTGGCGCCGAAGGCCGCGGCGCGCGTGATCGACTATGTCGAGGCGAATCTCGACCGGCGCATGACACTGGCCGAGCTCGCGGCGCTCGTGTCGATCAGCGTGCCGCATTTCAAGGTGCTGTTCCGCGAAACGCTCGGGATGCCCGTGCATCAGTACGTCGTGCGGCGGCGGGTGGAGCGCGCGAAGGCGCTGCTGCTCGAAGGCCGGCTCAGCATCAGCCAGATTGCGCTGGAAGCCGGGTTTGCGCATCAGAGTCACATGGCGAACTGGATGAACCGCGTGCTCGGCGCGACGCCGACGGAGATTGCGCGGTCGGGTGCGCGAGGCGGGTTGCGGCTTGCCTATGACGGCGAGGATGGGGGCAGGGACGCATGACGAAACAGCGGTGCACGGGCGTTGCATGCGATTCGACGGCAATTGTCCGACAGGTGTTGGACAATTGCCGTGCTCGCTTCTCCGGCGCACACGAGCGCTGTCGACGCGCGACGCGTCGGATGTGAGCGGCGGTTCGTTTCAGGTGGGTTGTGCCTCGTGATCGGCAGATCGCCCGACCCGACGCGATCGGTGTCGCATCCAGCAGCGCGCATGGCAACGGCCGTTCATCCCGCCATCCTTTTCTGCTCGATTCATCCGTCCGTGCGCGCCACCCGGGCCGCGCATGCCGACAATCACAGCACTTCCATCCCCCAAGGAGCGAATCGTGTTCGTGATCTTCGGCGCATCCGGCAACGTCGGCCAGTCGACCGTGACGACCTTGCGCAACGCAGGCCATTCCGTGCGCGCGGTGCTGCGCGACGCACGCCATCGTGAACGCTTCGTGCAACTCGGCTGCGATGTCGCGATCGCGGACCTGACCGACGCGCACGCGATCGCCGAGGCGATCGACGGCGCGCAGGTCGTGCAGATGCTGTGCCCGGTGCCAGTTGCCGACCCCGATCCGGCCGCGACGATGACGCGGACGACCGACGCGGCGACCGCCGCGCTCGCCGTGAACCCGCCGCCCGCGCTGCTGGCGTTGTCGGATTACGGCGCGGAGCTTGAAGGCAATACGGGTATCACGCGCCTGTTCCATGACTTCGAGGAACGGCTGAAGACGATCCCCACGCAATTGACGCTGCTGCGGTCGGCCGAGCATGTGCAGAACTGGGCCCGCGTGCTGTCGGTCGCGCTGGGCACCGGCGTGCTGCCGAGCTTCCACCATCCGGTCGACAAGGTGTTTCCGACGGTCTGGGCGCCCGACGTGGGCGTCGTCGCGGCGCGGCTGCTGCTCGATGCGCCGGAAGGCGGCAGCGGGCCGCGCATCGTCAGCGTCGAAGGGCCGCGGCGGGTGAGCGTGACGGCGATCGCGGCTACGTTGGGCACGGCGGCGGGCCGTGCGATCGTCGCGCACGAGCTGCCGCGCGACACGTGGAGCGCGACGCTGCTGCGCGCCGGGCTCAGCGAACGCCATGCGCAGCTGATCGTCGATTTGTACGACGTGCACAACGCGGGGCGGATCGACGTCGAGGCCGACGTGTCGGAGCGGGTGTACGGTACGACTCCGCTGGAGGAGGCCCTTGCGCAACTGGTGCGCCGGCATGCGCGTTGAGCGAAGCGTCGGCGCGCGGCGCGTCACGCAGGCCGTCGCACCTTGTTCAACACCGCATACGACAGGGATCCGATCACGATCCCCCAGAACGCTGACCCGAGCCCGAGCCACGTCATTCCCGACGCGGTCGCGAGGAACGTGATCACCGACGCTTCGCGATGGTTCTCGTCCTCGAAGATGCCGTGCACGTTCGCGCCGATCGCGCCGATCAGCGCGAGCCCCGCCAGAATCGCGACGAACGCCTTCGGCAGTGCGAAGAACACCGTGACGATCGTGCCGGCGAAGAGGCCGCCGATCAGGTAGAACGCGCCGTTCGCGAGCCCGGCGACGTACCGTCGTTCCGCGTCCTCGTGCGCGTCCTTGCCGGTGCACAGCGCCGCGGTAATCGCCGCGACGACGATCGTGATCCCGCCGAAGCACGCGACGACCAGCGACATCACGCTGGTCGCCGTAATGATCGGGCGCGCCGGCGTGCGATAGCCGGACACGCGCAAAATCGTCATCCCCGGCAGGAACTGGCCGGTGAGGCTGACGACGACGAGCGGCAGCGCCAGGCTGAGCGTCGTGCCGAGCGTCCACTCGGGGGCGATGAAGATCGGCCGCGCGAGGCTCGGCGACACGTTGCCGAGATGCGTCATCCCGAGCAGCGTCGCGAGCGCGGCGCCCGTCAGCAGCACGAGCACGATGCTGTAGCGCGGCAGCAGGCGCCTGAAGATCACGTAGGCGGCGATCATCCCGAACGCGAGCGCGGGCTGCGCGGACGCGGCCGAGAACGCATGCATGCCGAACGGCAGCAGGATGCCGGCCATCATCCCGCAGGCGATGCCGCGCGGGATGTGGCGCACCAGCCGGTCGAAATAGCCGGAGACGCCGATTGCCAGGATGATCAGCGCGGCCGTGATGTACGCGCCGACGGCCTGATTGAGCGTCAGTTGCGGAAACAGGCCGACGAGCAGCGCGGTGCCGGGCGCCGACCACGCGGTGACGACCGGCACCTTCAGCTTCCAGCTGGCGACGAGGCCCGACACGCCCGCGCCGATCGAGATCGCCCAGACCCATGACGACACCATGTCGTTGGACGCGTGCGCGGCCTGCGACGCCTGGAAGAAGATCGCGAGCGGGCCTGCATAGGAAATCAGGACCGCAAGAAAACCCGCGGTGATCGCGGAAACGGACCAGTCGTGGCCGAGCGTGCGGATCGCGCCGGATGGGGTGTTCGGTTGCATCGTCGTCGGGGAATGCGGCGCGCGGCCGGGCGGCGGAGCCGGGGCGAATGATGGTCGGAAGCCCGGATGAGCCGCCATTCTGGACATTGCCGACGCAATTGGCAATTCGGGCGCGGCCGAGCGGCATTGTCGGCATTTCGTAAGAATTGGCGCGCAAGCCCGGAGGGTCGACAGCGCGTGCCGGGCGACGTCACGTGCTGATCTGCAACACCTCGTCGATCACCGCCACTTTGATCCCGCTGCCCGTCGACAGCGACGCCGTGCCCTCGCCGAACGGATGCACGGGCGGATCGGTCGGCGTCCACGCATGGCGTGCGAGCAGTTCGCGATAGCCGCCGCGGATCACGAAGCCCCCGCATTTGCGCGCATATGCGTCGCGTCGCATCCGGTACGCGCGCGGCAGGTCGTACCACGGCAGCTTCGGCAGGTCGTGATGGACGAGGTGATAGTTGTTGTTCAGGTACAGCAGCCGCATCGCGAACCCGGCTTCGTTGATCGCGATGCGCGCCTTCGGATGCGGTGCGGCGCGATGCTCGTACAGCGAGCGGATCATCGCGAGCGACAGCGCGGGCCATGTCACGAGCAGCAGGTAGTACCACCACGGCACGCCGATCGCGCAGTGCAGCCACGCGAGCAGCGCCGCCACGCACGCGGCATGCGTCGCCCACATCGGCAGATAACGAAAGTCGCCGCGCCGGAACGCGGCGAACGCATCGCCGAACGTCGCGGCGATGGCCAGCGGCGGCCCGACGACGATTCGTCCGACGAAAGTCTTGCGCGCGACCGTCAGCGCCCGGCGCCAGCGTGGCAGCCGCGCCCAGCGTTCGCGCGTCACGTAGTTCGTTTCGGGATCGATGCCCGGCACGGTCAGGTCTTCGTCGCGGTGATGGTCGAGGTGCGTGTCGCGATACAGCGTGTACGGATACCAGACGGTCAGCGGCGGATAGCCGAGCAGCTTGTTCACGAACGCGGAACGCGTCGGGTGGCCGTGCAGCAGTTCGTGCTGCAGCGACAGATGCCACGCGCCGAGCAGGATCAGCGGCGGCGTCGCGGCGGCGAGCGACAGGTGCCCGTCGCGCACGAGCAGCAGCACGGCGAGCCAGCCGCCGTAGATGACGACGACCAGCAGCCAGGTCGGCCACTCGGTGCGGGCGGTGAAGCGGGCGTCGAGCGCGGCGATCGCGCGCGCGTGGTCGACGTCGAAATATTCGGCCATGGCGTTGAGGCGGGGTGGATCGGGCAGTGCGGGGAACGAGCGGGGGAACCGGGGCGCTCGGCCCGGGTGCGCTGGTGTCTCGCGGATCACGGTCGACCTGCACGGCGTCGCACACGGTGGCGGCGCCGACAGGCATTCGAACGGTACCGGGGCGGAGCGGCCACGCCAACCAATCGATTCGCATTTGCTTATCGTGCCGGCGCCGATAAGCATCGGGGCCGCCGCCGATGCGTAGAATGTCCGCATGAAGCCCTGGATCGCAGTCTTGCCGATGTACAACGTGACGCCGCGCCACACGGCCCTTTGGCGCGCGCTGCTGCGCGACGCGCTCGATGGGTTCGCGAAGGCGGGCGGGCCCGCCGGCGTTGCGCTGCCCAACGCGCCGTTCGACGACCTGCATGCGCTGTGGCGGCGCGACGATCTGCTGCTGTCGCAGACCTGCGGCTATCCGTACCGGATGCTGGGCCTGCGTGATGCCGTGCGATTGATCGCGACCCCGGTGTTCGACGCGCCCGGTTGCGACGGTGCACGCTACAGCAGCGTGCTGGTCGTGTCGGCGCGCGCGCATGCGGGCGGCGCGACGACGCTCGCCGCATGCCGCGGACTGCGGGCTGCCTTCAACGGCGAGGATTCACACAGCGGGATGAATGCATTCCGGCACGCGATCGCGCCGCATGCGCACGACGGCCGGTTTTTCGGCTCGGTCACGCCGTTCGGTTCGCACCTGAACGTGCTGCGTGCGCTGGCGTCGGGGGAGGCCGATTGCGCGGCGATCGACTGCGTGACGTTCGCGTACGTGCGCGACGCGCTGCCCGGTCTGCTGACGGATATCCGGATCGTCGGCACGACGGCATCCGCGCCGGGATTGCCGTTCATCGCATCGCGGGCGCTGGCGGACACGCAGGTCGGTGCGTTGCAGGATGCGCTCGATCGCGCGGTCGCGGCCGATGCGCAGCGCGCGCGCGTGCTGAGGCTGAAGGGATTCGACCGGCTGTCGCCGGCCGACTACGACGCGATTGCGCGGTTCGAGCGGGAAGCCGTCGCGCACGGCTATCCCGAACTCGCGTGACGCATGGGGCGCGGCGGCGCCGCGGCCGTCCGCCCCGCGGCCCGCTTACTCCTCGTCCATCAACCGGACCTTGACCCGCTTGCCCTTGATCTTCCCGGCATTGAGCTTGCGCAGCGCGTCGCGCGCGACGCCGCGCTCGATCGCGACATAGGTCGAGAACTCGGTCACGTTGATCTTGCCGATCTGCTTGCCGTCGAACCCGGCGTCGCCGGTCAGTGCGCCGAGCACGTCGCCCGGACGAATCTTGTCCTTGCGTCCGCCGAGAATCTGCAGCGTTTCCATCGGCGGCAGCAGTACACTGTCGTCCGCCGGCGTCAGTTCGGCGAGCGGATGCCATTCGACGTCGCGCTTCTGCGCCTGTTCGATCGCGCCGACGCGGCCCATCTCGTCCATGCTCGCGAGGCTCAGCGCCCAGCCGTCCTGATCCGCGCGGCCCGTGCGACCGATGCGGTGCACGTGCACTTCGGGGTCGGGCGTCACGTCGACGTTGATCACCGCTTCGAGCTGCGCGATGTCGAGCCCGCGCGCGGCGACGTCGGTCGCGACCAGCACCGAGCAGCTGCGGTTCGCGAACTGGATCAGCACCTGGTCGCGCTCGCGCTGATCGAGCTCGCCGTGCAGCGCGAGCGCGTGAAAGCCCTGCGCGTGCAGCACGTCGAGCAGATCGCGGCACTGCTGCTTGGTGTTGCAGAACGCGATCGTGCTCACCGGCCGGTAGTGGTTCAGCAACTGGCCGACCGCATGCAGCCGCTCGTCCTCGGTCACTTCATAGAAGCGCTGGCGGATCTTGCTGTCGTCGTGGCGTTCCGCGAGCTTGATTTCCTTCGGATTGCGCAGGAACTGTTGGCTCAGTTTCGCGATGCCGTCCGGATAGGTCGCGGAGAACAGCAGCGTCTGGCGCGTCGTCGGGCACATCCGCGCGACCTTCGCGATGTCGTCGAAGAAGCCCATGTCGAGCATCCGGTCGGCTTCGTCGAGCACCAGCGTAGTCAGCGCGTCGAGCTTCAGGTTGCCGCGATCGAGGTGATCCATGATGCGGCCCGGCGTGCCGACGACGATATGCGCACCGTGCTCGAGGCTCTGCGCCTGCGGACGCATCGGCGTGCCGCCGCACAGCGTCAGCACCTTCACGTTTTCCTCGGCGCGCGCGAGGCGGCGCACTTCCTGCGCGACCTGGTCGGCGAGCTCGCGCGTCGGGCACAGGATCATCGCCTGCACGTCGAAACGGCGCGCATCGAGGCGCGCGAGCAGCGCGAGCGAGAACGCGGCGGTCTTGCCGCTGCCCGTCTTCGCCTGCGCGATCAGGTCCTGGCCGGCCAGCGCGACCGGCAGGCTGGCCGCCTGGATCGGCGTCATGTCGACATAGCCGAGCTGCGCGAGGTTCGCGAGCGTGGCGGGCGTCAGCGGCAGCGCGCTGAACGGCGTGGCGGTCGGTTGGGTCAAGACAGGTCTCCGAGGTAGGGGCGGCCTTCCATCTGCTCGTAGACGACGTTGCCTTCGTCGTCCTCGAAGCGTTCGAGATAGTTGCGGGCGCCGCACAGCGGGCAGCGGAACAGCAGCCCCTGGCCCTCGTCCTTGATGACGACGTCGGACTGCTCCCACTGCGTGCCGCAGCTCTGGTTTCGGCAGGTAAACACGGTCTTTCTCCAGCTGAATTCGGTTGTGCGCCCTTTGCGGGCGGTCGCGGGCGTCGCACGGCCGCGGCGCTCGCGTGCACCCGCGGGCGCGGGGCGGTGCAGACGGAGGCGCAAGGGTGCGACGCTGCGGATGATGGATCGGGAGGGCGATTCGGGATCGCGCGTGCCGCAATTCTAGCGGATACCGCGCGCCACGCCGGGCCGGATGCGGCGGAACCGGCGCCATCGGTCGATTTCGCCCGGATATCGCGACCGTGCGGCCGGTGGCGCGCATCGGGCGCGCCGGGCGTCGACGCAAAAACGGCCATCCTCCCGGATGGCCGTGGATCGCCGCCTGCCTCCCCGTGCTCCGGGGCGAGACGATGTCCGCCTTTCAGGCGAAACAGGCCGGAACGGGCGACGGTCGCCCGTCGGGTTCGCGTGGCGTGTCGCGGTTCGGCGCGTTACAGCGCCATGTCGGCCGACGCCTTCGCCGGGCGGGCCGGCGCGGCACCGGCGCCGGACGGAGCCGGCGCGCCCAGGTCGATCTTCGGCGGCGGCGCGAGTTGCAGCACGTCGCTCGTGTAGGTCCATTCCTCGACGACCTTCGCCGGGCTGTCGTTCAGCTTGGTGCCGTAGCTCGGCACGATCTGGCGGATCTTCTGCTGCCACTCGGGCGTCGCGACCTTGTCCTTGAACACCTTCTGCATCAGGTTCAGCATGATCGGCGCGGCGGTCGATGCGCCCGGCGACGCGCCGAGCAGGCCCGCGATGCTGCCGTCCTTCGAGCTGACGATTTCGGTGCCGAGCTTCAGCACGCCGCCCTTGACCGGGTCGCGCTTGATGATCTGCACGCGCTGGCCGGCCTGCCACAGGCGCCAGTCTTCCTTCTTCGCGTTCGGGAAGTATTCCTTCAGCGCGTTGAAGCGGTCGTCGTCGGACAGCATCAACTGGCCGGCGAGGTACTGCACCAGCGGGAATTCGTCGACGCCCACGCGCATCATCGGCGCGACGTTGTGCAGATTGGTGCTCTTCGCAAGGTCGAAGTACGAGCCGTTCTTCAGGAACTTGGTCGAGAACGTCGCGAACGGCCCGAACAGGATGATCTTCTTGCCGTCGATGATCCGCGTGTCGAGGTGCGGCACCGACATCGGCGGCGAGCCGACCGACGCCTTGCCGTATGCCTTCGCGAGATGCTGCTTCACGACCTCGGGGTTGTCGGTCACGAGGAACGAGCCGCCGACCGGGAACGCGCCGTAGTCCTTCGCTTCGGGGATGCCCGACGCCTGCAGCAGGTGCAGCGCACCGCCGCCCGCGCCGATGAACACGAATTTCGCGTCGACCGCTTGCGGCGGTTCGTCCGAGTGCAGCTTGACCCACGACACGTGCCACGTGCCGTCGGCGTTGCGCGAGATCTCGCGTACTTCGCTCGACAGCGACAGCGTGAAGTTCGGCTGCGTCTTCAGGTAGCCGACGAACTGGCGCGTGATCTCGCCGAAGTTCACGTCGGTGCCGATCGGCGTCCACGTCGCGGCCACCTTCTGGTTGCGATCGCGGCCTTCCATCATCAGCGGCACCCACTGCTTGATCTGGTCGTAGTCTTCCGAATACTGCATCCCGCGGAACAGCGGGCTGGCCTGCAGCGCTTCGTAGCGTTTCTTCAGGAAGCGGACGTTGTCGTCGCCCCAGACGAAGCTCATGTGCGGCGTCGAGTTGATGAACGAATGCGGGTTCTTCAGCACGCCCTGTTTCACCTGCCACGCCCAGAACTGGCGCGAGATCTGGAACGACTCGTTGATCTCGATCGCCTTCGAGATGTCGATCTTGCCGTCCGCCTTCCCCGGCGTGTAGTTCAGCTCCGCGAGCGCCGAGTGGCCGGTGCCGGCGTTGTTCCAGCCGTTCGAGCTTTCCAGCGCGACGCCGTCGAGGCGCTCGACCATCGTCATCGACCAGTCGGGCTGGAGTTCGTGCAGCCAGACGCCGAGCGTCGAGCTCATGATGCCGCCGCCCACCAGCAGGACGTCGACCTTCTTCGTGTCGGCGGCGTGCGCGGACGATGTCGCGACGCACAGCGCGAGCGCCGACAGTATTACCCGTAACGTTTTGATCACAGCAGATCCCTTTTTCAACTTGGATGCATCGGTTTGCCATGCCGCCCGGCGCACGGTTCCCGCGATTTCGTTACGCCGAAACACGGGTCCGGAGATCCGGACCGCGAATCCGGAACTCCGGATCGACGCTGCGCGCCGTTGCATTTGCGCACGCGAAGCCATTCGGAAGGACACCTTCGGATCGGCTTCCCGCGAGCCGGCAAGCGCCTGCGTCGCGACGGTGCGCCACGCGTCCGGGCCGTGGCGGCAAGCCTGGGCGGACGGCGCTTCGGGCCGCGTCGAAAGCGGCCGCGTGCGACGCGTTTTGCCAGGGCGGGACGGCAAGGGGCGCGTAATATAACCGAACTCGGACAACGTGTCGCAGACGCTGAATATCCCTGTTTTTGTGGGGTTTTTCGTGCGTCCGGGTTTCCGGAATGGCGGGGCGGAAAAGCGAGATTTCGTGGGAAGCGCAGGGGCGTCGGGCGGCCGACGTCAACGCTTCGCAGGCGAGGCTGACCGGCTGCGCCGTGCGATGGCTGAAGGGAAGCGCAAGCGGCGGACTCGAGCCGTATCGTGACCGGCGCGCGCGGCTACGATGGAGAGTGGGTCGAATCCATCTTTGCGCAAATTACTGGATGTGGTGAGTGCCGGTTGACGTGTCGTCGCCTCCCCTTCCGCCCGCGTCGCTTCGAGCGAAACGAGTCGGAACGGCTGAACGAAACCTGACGTTCGTCGCAGCCTCGCTTTTTCTTCGACTGACGTTCAAGAAATCAATTCGAAGTGTTTTCTGCCGTTCGGCACTGCATCGATGACAAGTCGCCGATCGAAGCTCGCGAGCTTGCCGCTGTGCGCGCGAGCGAGCGCGAGCAGATACGTGTCGGTCAGCTGCGCAGAGGACAACAAGCGAGTCGCATCGACGTGTTCTGCGTCGAGCAAGCTCACATCGTCCGGCCAGAAAGTATGGCCTGCGTGGCCCCGCAGTTGCGCGACGAGCGGTGCAACGGATACCGGCGAACCCATCGTATTCGGATATTTTGGATCACCGATGATCCGCAGAATGCCGTTCTCGGTCAGGGGGCATGTGGCCCAGCTAGCGTATCCGACGCGACCGAACCATGCGTGCGCGGATTCGTGCTGAACGTGCGAAGGTCCTGCAATGCAATAAGAACATTGACGTCGGTAAGGTAGGTAATCAAAGCGAATCGTCACGAAGTTGATTAACGGTATCGAGCGTGACCGGGTGGGGCGACGACGAGACCGGCATCAGAGGTAACCCGTTGCGGCTCGTCTGGCTGGCCGGCGTTCGCTGCAATTCGGCGCGAGCGAGTTCGGAAATGACCTTGCCGATACTCATACCCGGCCTTGCACGTTCCCTGGCGAATGCGAGGACGTCGTCATCGATATCGATCGTGGTACGCATGAGGTGGTTCTCCCATTCGGCATCAAACGCCACCCATTTTTACTACGACCGCTTCAAACATCAAGCATCAGTCATCAAGAGGCTCCGAAGTATGGCGGCGCCTTTGATTTATCGGAAATTCGACCCGGGTATTCAATCAAGTATTTGATTTTATGGAAATTATTGTGCGCTCCATACCGCGGGTGATCGATCCGGTTCTGCATGCTGGCGCTGCGTCGAGGTGCGAAATGACCGGCGCCAGAACCTTCGCTATCTGTAACGGGTGCGTATGCCGACCTGATTGCACAGGATCCGCACCTTTGAGAGGGGCGGTCAGCCGCAGGGGCGCCTGCAATCGCGCTCAGGCTACCGCATCCGCGTAACGACGCCAGAAGCAGCGACATCGGGACGGATACGTCCGTCCTCACGCCGCAGGGCGACCTGAAGCACGGCGCGATCTCGGTGTTCACGTACAAGAGCGGCAGGAGGGCGCTGCTCGACAGCGTCAGGATGCAATGCGGGGCGGCCGGTATCGCGCGCCAGCCGCAGGCGAAGACCTCAGGCCGCGATATCGGCGAACACGTCGCGGTCGATCACACCGGGCACGAGGCGCGGCTGCCGCAACCACTCGAACGCGAGCTCGACGATCGACGGCGTCGGCCGGCTGCAATGTAGCGACCTGAGCGATTCACGGTCGATCCACGCGCAGTGTGCGATCTCCTGCGCGGGACGCGCGATCGCAGCCGGATCGATCTCGGCGAGAAACACGTGATGCAGCTTGTGCGTGCCCGCGATCCGGAACAGATAACGGGCGCGGCCGCATGTGAGCCCGGTTTCTTCCAGCAGCTCGCGCCGCGCGGCGTCGCGCAGCGATTCGCCGTCGTGCGGCTTGCCGCCGGGCAGCGCCCAGCGGGCATTCAACCGGGCGACCAGAAGGATCCGGTCGCCGCGTCGACAAAGGACGGTGGCGCGTTCTTTCATTTCGGTTTCCTGATTGCATGCCCGCGTCGAACGGCGGACAAAAAGACGCCGCCCGCGAAGGGCGGCAAGGTAAGGACAGGTTCGCTACTGCGTGCCGGACGAGATGACCGTTTCGTCCGGCACGGCCATTGTCGCGAGGCGATGCCGCGCAGTGAATCAGACGGGTCCGATTCGAAGGCGGATCGGGCGGAAACTCGACCCGGCGCGGTTGCATACCGTGACGCGGTGATCGCCGCCGTGGTCGTGATGGCGGTGGGGTGCTCCGGGCGCGCCGCCGCCGCGGCGATTACACGCGTCGAACGCGCGTGCTGTCTGCGCCACGCTCCGCGTCGTGCACGATGTGCAGCTCGCGCGTGCGGATCGGCAGCGACGACCGGCAGGACGATATCGGCGACATGGCCGTCATCGACCACGCGCGCACCGAGGCGACGCTGCGCCGGCTCGGCCTCACGTATCTGGACAAGGACGACGCGCTGCTCGATGCGCATTTCGGCTATCTCGCCGAATGCGGCTTCATGCCGCCGCCGGCCGAGCCGACGCCGCGCGCGAACGATGCCCGCCGCGACGCCGAGCCCGAACCCGCGTGGTGAAGACGTACCCCGTTTGATCATTCGCTGTCATCGCATCATTCATCAAGGAGGCATCATGCTGCAACGTACTGCGACGCAACCTCGTCCGTCCACGCTCGTCTACGCGCCGCAAACGCCGATCCTGTCCGGCTCGGCCGATCTCGACGTGCCGGCGCGTGACGCGTGGCGCGTGGTCGGTGATTTCGCCGGCTTCTCGCGCTTCATCACGGGGCTCGACCATACCGACATGATCGGCGAAGGCGTGCGCTTGCTGCGCATCAAGCATTTCGCGGACGGCAACGTCGTCGTCGAACAGCTCAACAGCCACGACGACGAAGCGATGGTGATGACGTGGAGCCTGATCCATACGTCGTTCGACATCGGCAATCTGTGGGCGCTGATGCGCGTCGAGCCGCGCGGCGACCAGGCCTGCACGGTGACGTGGGACATCGCCGGCGAACCGTCGCACGGCGGCGCCGCGCGCCAGCCGGAATTCGACGCGTTCGTCACCGGCTTCCTCGACATGGCGATGACGAACCTGCGCGCGCTGTTCAAGTCGCAGTAACCGTGTATCGCCCGCCGGCGCCGTGCCGCTACGCGGCGGCGCCGGTCCACGCGTCCGCCTTGCCCGGCGCGTGGCTTTTTTTCCTGGCCGGTGGTGCGCACGCGTCGTCGTGCATCTGTGCGAACGCATCGCGTAACGCGGCCTTCATGAAGTCGACCCACGCGCGCGTTTTCGCATCGAGATGCTGACGTGACGCGTACACCAGGAACACGCCGATTTCTTCCGCCTGGTAGTCGGGCAGCACGCGCACCAGCGCGCCCGAGCTCAAGTCTGCCGCGGCGCCGAAGTCCGGCAGCAAGCCGATCCCCGCGCCTTCGCGCACCGCGATCGCGAGCGACGCGGCGACGTCGGCCGTCATCGACGGATTGACGTCCACCGTTTGTGCTTGCCCGCCGTTCCACAGCGTCCAGATGCGCTCGTGATACGCGGGCGCGACCAGCTGTACGCAGCGATGGTGAACGAGCGCGCCCGGCGAATCGGGCGCGCCGTGCGCATCGAGATACGCGGGCGATGCGCACAGCACGCTGCGGATGCGGCCGACATCGATTGCGACCTGTTCGGAACTCGGCAGGCTCGGCATCGCGATCACCGCGACGTCGTAGCTGTCGCGCACCAGTTTCGGCAAGTGCGGCGCGAGCGTCAGGTCGACGCTGACGTCCGGGCAGCGCGCCTGGAATTGCCCGATCAGCGGAATCACGAAATGGTTCGCGATGCTGGCGCTGCAATGCGCGCGCAGCCGGCCGTGCGGATGCACGCGCGCGTCGCGCGCCTCCCGCTCGCTCGCATCGACGGCCAGCGTGATGTCGCGGGCGCGCGCCAGATAGCGCTCGCCCGCTTCGGTCAGGCACATCGAACGCGTCGTGCGGTTCAGCAACCGGATGCCGAGACGATGCTCGAGCGACGCGACGAGCCGGCTGACGTGTGCGGTCGTGATGCCGAGCCGTTTGCCGGTCTCGGTGAAGGTGCCCGCCTCCGCGAGCGTGACGAACGCCTGCATGCTTTGAATCAGATCCATCGGGGTATCGGAGTCTCCGGCCGGCCAGGTGGCAATGCCGCTACTGTAGCGACGGCTGCGGCACGCCGCGCGCGCATCAGCGATCGATCGTCGCAAAACGGACAATCGACACGCGGCTTAGCGCCGCCGGAAGTATTCGCTCGGCGCAACGCCCAGCGCTTTGCGGAACATCGCCGCGAACGCGCTGGGGCTGTCGTAGCCGTGTTCAAGCGCGAGTTCGAGGATCGGCGTGCCGGCGGCGAGGCGCGGCAGGCTCAGCAGCAGCCGCGCGTGGCGGCACCACGCGCCGTGCGTCATGCCCGTCTCGCGCTTGAACGCGCGGGCGAGCGTGCGCTCGTTCATGTGCGCGTCGCGCGCCCACGCCTGCAGCGTGACGACCGACGACGGGTCGTTGATGAGCCGCGTGCACAGCGCGACGAGCGCGGGATGGCGCGGCATCGGCACGTGCAGCGACAGCGACGGCGCGATCTCGATCTCGTCGAGGATCAGTGCGAGCACGCGGCCCGCGCGATGCGACAGGTCGTAGTCGGCGGGCAGGTCGCAGGCCGTTACGATCAGTTCGCGCAGCAGCGTGCTGACCTCGATCACCCGGCATTCGGTCGGCAGGCTCGGCCGAACTTCCGGGCCGACGAACACGGTGCGCATCTGCACGTCGCCGGCCGAGCGGATCTCGTGCTGCGTGCCGCCCGGCACCCATACCGCGCGGCCCGTCGGCACGACCCAGCTACCCGCGTCCGCATGCACGATCATCACGCCGGAAATCGCATGGATCAGCTGGCCCTGGCGGTGCGAATGCGGCGGGTACGCCGTGCCCGCCGGCGAGTCGGATGCGACGACGGCGATTTGCTTTTCGCGCGCTTGACGCTCGAGTGCGACGAAGAAGTTTTCCAATTGATCAGTGTGTCCTTTTCTCGACGACGAATGCGCTTTACGCGCGAGATCGACCACATAGGTCGAAATTACCATAAGCCCATCGTTTGTTCGACCTCCTTGCCACCCGATGCGCGTTCCGTCCATTCCGTCCGCTTCGCCCGTTTCTCCCGCCGTCGAGACACGCTTGCCGCGCGTGCGGCGTGCCACCTGTGCGGCCGTGCTGCTGGCATCAGCAGCGCTGGCCGCGTGTTCGGTCGGCGAGCCGTACCGGCCGCCCGTGTCCGACGCGGCGCGCACCGGGCCATTCGACGCGGTGGCCGACGTGCCGGCCGCGGCGGCGGGCGAGCCGCCGCAACGCTGGTGGCGCCTCTACGACGATCCCGTGCTCGACGGCCTCGTGCGCGATGCGCTCGCGCAGAACCGCGATCTCGCGGCGGCCGTGGCGCGGGTCGAACGCGCGCGTGCCGTGTTCGACGAGGCCGGCGCCGCGCGGCTGCCCGATACGACGGCCGGGTTCGGCATCGATTACGGCAAGCACGCGCCCGACCAGATCGTCGCGGCGGCCAAGGACACCGATGCGCATACGCGCTGGGGCTTCGCGCCGTCGTTTTCGCTGTCGTGGGAAGTCGATCTGTGGGGCCGCGTGCGTCATCTGCTCGATGCCGCGCGCGCGGATGCGGATGCGGTGCAGGCCGCGTCCGATGCGATGCGCGTGGTGGTGGCCGCCGAGACGACGGCCGCGTATGCGCAAGTGTGCGCGTATGGCGAACGGATCGACGTGGCCCAGCAGTCGGTCGGGATCGCGGACCGGCTGGCCGCGCTGACGGCGAAGCAGCGCGCGCACGGGCTCGTGTCCGATCTCGAAGTGGCGCGGTCACGCGCGTTCGCCGACGACACGCGCGCCGATCTGCCCGCGCTCGTCGGCTCGCGCCACGCCGCCCTGTACGAACTCGCGGTGCTGACCGGGCGTGCGCCCGGCGCGTTGCCCGACGCCGTCGCGCATTGCCGTACCGCGCCGGTGCTCGCCCGGCCGTTCCCGGTCGGCGACGGCGCGTCGCTGCTGCGCCGCCGTCCCGACCTGCGTGAAAGCGAGCGTCAGCTGGCCGCCGCGAATGCGCGAATCGGCGTGGCGACGGCCGAGCTGTATCCGTCGATTTCGATCGGCGGCTCGGTCAACTGGCTGTCGACCGGCGGCGATCCGTCGACGCTTGGCGACAAGTACGCGATCGCCTGGGGCGTCGGCCCGCTGATCACGTGGCGCTTTCCGAACATGGCGGCGAGCCGCGCGCGGCTCGCGCAGGCCCGCGCCGACGACACGCTCGCCCGTGCCCAGTTCGATGCGCAGGTGCTGCGCGCGCTGAAGGAAACCGAGCAGGCGCTGGCTCGCTACGGTGCCGCGTGGCGCCGCCGCGCCGCGCTCGAAACCGCGCGCGCCGAGCATGCGCGCGCCTATCGCCTCGCCGAGCTGAACTACGAGGCCGGCGCACTCGATTTCCTCGGCGTGCTCGACGCGCAGCGCAGCCTCGTCGCGGTCGATTCGGCGCTGGCCGAGTCGACGCAGCAGGTCTCGCTCGACCAGGTCGCCGTGTTCAAGGCGCTCGGAGGCGGCTGGCAACCATAGCCTGCCGCGTTCGCAGCATCCCTGCCCGTTCTCTTGCACGCCAACCCATCATTTCGATCATGAGCACGACTGCCGTACCCGAAAAAGCCAAATCCGCCCGGTTCTCCCGGCGCCAACTGATCGCTGCGGGCGTCGTGCTCGCCGTCATCGCGCTCGCCGTGTTCGGCTGGCACTGGTGGACCGTCGGCCGTTTCATCGAGAGCACCGACGACGCGTACGTGCGCGCCGACGTCGTGACCGTCAGCTCGCGCGTGTCGGGTTACGTCACGCAGGTCGCCGTCGACGATAACCAGCCGGTCAAGCGCGGCGACGTGCTCGTGCGGCTCGACGATAGCGACTATCGCGCGAAGGTCGACGATGCGCAGGCCGCCGTCGCGGCGGCCGAGGCGACGCTGCAGGCCGAGCAGGCCGCAGCCGCGACGCTCGACGCCCAGATCGGCCAGCAGCGTAGCCAGGTCGCGCAAGCCGACGCCGACGCCGCCGCCGCGCGTGCCGAAGCCGCGCGGCGCGATGCCGATGCGACGCGCTACAAGCAACTGCTGGCCGAATCCGCCGCGAGCGGACAGCGCTGGGAGCAGGCCCACGCGGATGCGCTCAAGGCGCGCGCCGAGCTGGCCCGTGCTGGCGCGGCCGTGCGCGTGCAAACCGACCAGCAGACCGTGCTGCAGCGCCGTCGTGAACAGAGCACGGCGGCGATCGCGCAGGCGCGTGCGCGGCTCGCAGCCGCCCAGGCGAAGCTGGCGCTCGCGCAGCTCGATCTCGACCACACGGTGATCCGAGCGACGCGAGACGGTAGCGTCGGTCAGCGCGCGGTGCGGGCGGGCCAGTACGTCGAAGTCGGGATGCCGCTGCTCGCGGTGGTGCCGCTGAGCGACGTGTACGTGGTCGCGAACTTCAAGGAAACGCAGTTGGGCGCGATGCACGACGGCCAGCCCGCCGAGATCGACGTCGACACCTATTCGGGCCACACGTTGCACGGCCGTGTGGTCGGACTTGCGCCGGGCTCCGGCGCACAGTTCGCGCTGCTGCCGCCCGACAACGCGACTGGCAACTTCACGAAAATCGTGCAGCGCATCCCGGTGAAGATCCGCGTCGATGCGCCGCCGGCCGGCGTCGTGCTGCGGCCCGGTATGTCCGTGATCGCGCGCGTGGACACGCGCAGCACGCAGGAGGCCGGCTCGTGAGCGCGACGACCGCGCAGGTTGCGCAAGAAGACACCGTTTCGCTTCGCGCGTGGGTCGCCGTGCTCGGCGGCGTGTTCGGCTGCTTCATGGCCGGCATGAACGTGCACGTGACCAATGCGTCGCTGCCCGACATCCGCGGCTCGCTCGGCGCGAGCTTCGAGGAAGGCTCGTGGATCACCACCGCGTACCTGGTTGCCGAGATCGTCGTGATTCCGCTCACCGGCTGGCTCGTGCAGGTGTTTTCCGCACGACGCGTGCTGTTGGTTGGCGCCACCGGCTTTCTCGCGTTTTCGCTCGCGTGTTCGGTCGCGCCGAGCATCTCGACGATGATCGTCGCGCGCGCGCTGCAGGGCGCGTTCGGCGGCGTGCTGATTCCGCTGTCGTTCCAGCTGATCGTCACGGAATTGCCCCCGTCGAAACATCCGCGCGGGATGGCGCTGTTCGCGATCGCGAACAACGTCGCGCAGGCAGCGGGCCCGTCGGTCGGCGGCTGGCTGACCGACATGTATTCGTGGCGCTGGATCTTCTATCTGCAGATTCCGCCGGCGATCGCGCTGGTCGCGGCAATCGGCTGGGCGATCCGGCCCGTACCCGTGCAGCTCGGGATGCTCAGGCGCGCCGACTGGTTCGGGATCGCGACGATGGCGGTGGGCCTGAGCGCGCTGCAGATCGTGCTGGAGGAGGGCGGGCGCAAGGACTGGTTCGCGTCGGACCTGATCGTCGAGCTGTCGATCGTCGCGGCGCTCGGGTTGGCCGCGTTCGTCGCGATGGAGCTGCGGCGCAAGGACCCGTTCATCAACCTGCGGCTGCTCGGCCAGTACAACTTCGGGATCGCGAGCCTGATGCAGTTCCTGTTCGGCGCGGTGGTGTTCGGCGTGGTGTTTCTCGTGCCGAACTACTTTGCCGAGCTGCACGGCTACAGCGCGCGCGACATCGGTCTCGCGATGATTCCGTACGGGCTCGTGCAGTTCGCGATGTCGTTCCTGACGCCGCCCTTGATGCGCCGCACGAGCCCGCGCACGACGATCGTGCTCGGCTTCGTGCTGGTCGCCGCGGGCTGCCTGATGAACATCCACCTCGACGCCGATGCGGCGTCGAACGTGATCGTTCCGTCGTTGATCGTGCGCGGGATCGGGCAGTCGTTCGTCGTGATCGCGCTGGCCGTGATGGCCGTCGACGGGATCGAGAAGGCGCAGCTCGGCTCGGCGTCGGGCGTGTTCAACATGGTCCGCAACGTAGGCGGCGCGATCGGCATCGCGGTGATGAGCCAGATCGTCGTCGAGCGGCAGAAGCTGCATGCGATGCGCATCGGCGAGGCGGTCACGCCGTTTTCCGAAGCGTTCCAGGAACGCATGGCGATGCTCGCGCGGTTGCTTGCCCGCGTGCACGCGCCGCGCGCGGACGTGCTGCCCGGCGGGTCGATCTCCGGCGTGCACGAGCTGGCGCTCGGGCTCGTCAACCAGCGCGTGATGCGTGAGGCGCTGCTCATGGCGTACAGCGATACGTTCCTGATCGCGGGCATCGCGATGATCGGGTGTACGGCAGCTGCGTTCATACTCAAGGGCAAGAAGCAGGCATGACGCAGCAGATAGGACATGTCGAAGGCGGCCGTTCGCACCTCCACAGGGCCGACCCGTACGGCTAGCTTCGTGTAGCTCGCCCCGCTTTCAATTGGCGACACGCGGCGTCTGAGAAGCGATGCGGATCGAACGTCAAGCCTGGCGCTACACATTGTCGCGCGGCGATGCCGATCTCGTTGGGTGTCGCGGGTAGTTGTTCTCGGCCGATGTCACGGGGGTATCGCGTGTTTTCCGCGCACTCAATCGACGAGCGTCGCGCGGAGCGCATAGCGGCGTGGCGGGCACGCCGAGGGCACGTGAGGCACCGCAGTAAGACGGCAACATCGCGCAACGCATGTAACGAACGCGTCTGATGCGACCCGTGGCCACGGTATTTCGCGCCACGGGCCATCTAGCACGCGCTTACTCCTACTCGATCAGGAACCGCTCACGCCTTTTACCCCTAATCCAACCCGGTTCGCGTCCGCGACCGCTCCACGTTGCGCCTGTCTTTGGATCACGATATTTGGGTGGCACGCTGCTTTGAGCTGCACGTGTGCCAGGTGCCGCCCGGCGACGCCCGAAGACTTGCTCAGGCGTTATCCCATATTCGGCCACGCGGGCGCGCACTTCCTGAAGGACGGCTTCAAGCTCCGCTTGTCGTGCTTGCTCCGCTTGCTGCATCAGTTGTTCTGCTTGGGCTTTCAGCTCAAGATACGTTGCCATCGAAGTTCCTCCTGTCGGATGTACTGCGACTATAGACGGGACTGTCCCACTCAAACACCTGAAGCGAGGGCAATACGATGTGGCTACATATATTTAAATTTCAATCACCGACATGAATTCACCGGTATCGGCCGGTGCTGGATAAAAAAATTACAACGTCATCGTAAAATAACCATCAACTGTTTCAATTTCAGAAATATCAAGCGAAATTTTGGTAATGCGTTTTTAAGAATGATGTGTGATACGTGCGAATGATATTTTGTCGTGAAGATCGAGCGCCTCTATCCTCCCGAGTTTGGTAGTTGACGATCCGCAATACACGAACCAACAATGCCGTGGCAAGCCCCCGACTTCCGATGGTGACTGCGATATGGGCGGGTGGCAGCAGAGTCAAATGGGTGTGTGGTGCAAGTGGACCGTCTCGAGCGAAACGGTACGTGATGAGCGAATGCCGGTACGACTCGAGAGTGTTCGCATTCAGGTTGAGGCAAATCCATGGAGCAACGTGAGAATACATGTCAATCCGACGAGAAGGTGGCGTGCACGCTGCCGACTGACGAATGCGCGGTGTTGCGCGAGCGGCTGCGGCTTGCGGAACTGGAAATCGGCCGGTTGCAAAACTGCTTGGGGCTCAAGACCCAGGAGCTTGACAGGTTGACCCGGGTTATCGTCAATTTCTCGATTGTTCATTGTGATGTTGAGACAAGGTTGCAACGTGAGCTCGACGCGGCGCGCACTGGCGTGTGCGGTAACGCAATATCGAATCCCAACGCCTTCGTCAATGTTGATTCGTCGGATAGTCTCATTACTGTAAAGCTGCCTTATATAACCAGCATTCTGTCCGTGTTGTTCGACAGCATGTTCGAATTCTGGGCTGACTGTGATCCTCAGCGCTTACCCAAATCCTCTGCTGTCGCGCATGCGATCGATGCGCGCCTGGGGCTGGCCGCTCAAACTAACGGCGAAGCTTCTCGAAGCGGCCAGGCATACGCGTCGGCAATTCGCCCCGATTGGGTCAAAGACGCGGATCGCCGACATCATCGCCACGGGCAGCGACACTGAGCCGGCCACGGACTCGCGTTCCGGATGCAAAATGGCCGCACAAGCTAAGGCCGACACCGAGCACCACGTTCAACGGGTTTGGCCGCTTTGCGAACGGTTGTACGCTCAATGATCAGGGGATGGGGTATGACCGACCGAGCTCGCAAACGAGGCGACAGAGCACGGGCTGAGCCAGGTCACATGGCGTAGCAACGCGCTGGCATCGCAGTCCAAACGCTCGAACGTCGAAGCG
This sequence comes from Burkholderia sp. MSMB1078WGS, assembly GCF_001528895.1. Classification (NCBI taxonomy): domain Bacteria; kingdom Pseudomonadati; phylum Pseudomonadota; class Betaproteobacteria; order Burkholderiales; family Burkholderiaceae; genus Burkholderia; species Burkholderia sp. MSMB1078WGS. Next base: position 141,698 of record NZ_LPDI01000037.1, read on the forward strand.
CGGAGATTGATGGCGCAGACGAGATAGTTCGTCGCATTCGCACGTTCGGCAATTGGCAGAGTGTCGAGTTCAAGCCCGGCGCGTCGGTAAAGGCGCGCTATCGCGTAAGAGAGCGCGCCGATAATGCGCGTTGCTCCTAATGAAGCCGCGATCGCAAGGACCGGTGGGAAGAACTGCATCCCGTTCGAGCGACCCTTTGATCGAACGAGCCGGGCGTTGGCGGCAAACCGAGATAACTCCCATACGGTGTGCGAGATGGGTAATGCGCAATTCGGTGCATGTGCGTGCAGCGTCTGGAGCAAATACGGTTTGGTCGTTGGCATCAGCCTCGCACAGCCGCAGACTTGTTCCATCGGATCCAGTAACACGACGTGGATCGTATCTCCTCGGTCGAAGTGGTCCCATTCGGTGGCCCTGACGGCATCGGCATTGGGCAACTGCCAACCGAGGCGTTTAACGAAGACTTCATATCGGAACTCGCCAAGGCCATGGCGCAACGGGGCGGGTATATCGACAAGCCTGCCTGCAAAGATCGATTGCACGGTTTTTCCCTCGCACTAAAGAAACCGTGTCACGCTAGCAAGCAGGCGGTCTGAACGGAACTAGTGATATAGGGAGGGTGTAGGTCGCAAAAGGCACGTGCGGGTGCGCACACGGGAGTGCGAACGTTAGGTGTCGCTGCGATGTGTGTGCGCGAGAGGCATCGGGTATTCCGACAGCGTAAGGCCGACAGCGTAAGGCATGCGCGAGAAGGCGCGTGAGATGATACGGCGCGCCGGGCAGATGAATTGCCGATCAGACCAGAATCAATCCGCGGGCGGCCGCATACACGGCCGCGGCGGTTCGGCTATTGACGCGCAGGCTCCTCTTTGCCTCGTCGATGTGGTAGTCAACTGTATGGGGCGATATACCGAGAATGCCTGCAATCTCCCATGATGATTTGCCGCGCGCGACCCACGCGAGACATTCCTTTTGGCGCGGGGATAGCTTGGGCAAGGGGCCGACACAGCGCGGGCGGGCCAATCGATTCAGCTCTTGATGAAACAATGCGCTAATGAGGCTTGCGAGCCGCAAATTGACCTCGGTCTTGATCTCCGGTGAAGGGCTTGCGAGATTGACGAGCAAGATGTTGCCATCGGGCTCGTGAATCGGGATGCTTACCCCATTAACTAATCCGGCCTCGCGCGCTTCGTCGAGCACGCGCTGCTCGATGTGGTTTAACCCCGCTATATCGGTCCAACGATAGGGTGTGGCATGCACGAGCGCCATGCGATGAACGGGATCGACCGGACCATAGTCGTGCTTCGCATAATGAAAAACCCAATTGTCGGGATAGCGCGTGCAAAGCGTGTCGACGGCCATCGCTACGCGCGAGCGAGCACGTGCGCGCGAAAGGCGGCTGACAGCAAAACGAGGAAACCCTAACGAAGCGGCCACGTCACCGAAGAGTTTCATGAGTGACGAGAGATCCACGGTATCGAGAAAGGATGTGGCCAGTGGCGCCCATCGCGCAATCGCGTGTGAAGGTTGCAGCGCCGCGACGGGCGTGTTGCCCACGCTGCAGGGAAAGATCTGATCCACCGATGTCCCTCGCAGAAAATCGTCGCGCATCGCACTCGCGTGATGACCATGCGCGCAAAATTCAGGCTCAAACAACACAATGTTTGGCAATGGCGCTTGTTTTACTCGTGACGGATATATGCGTGTTGCCTGACGTTATTTTAGACCCGTGTGGGCCAATCGTGGGTATCAATATTTAGCGTCGCGATACATCAACGAGCAACCAACCCAGCACACAGGAACGGTATTCGCTATATCCGGAACTCAGGTTGCGCGCTTGCCCCTGGCCGCATTCGAACGGCGCGCCTAATGAATGAGTAGCGTTGCCGCGGAAAAGCCGCCAACACCCTGCGCGTAGAGCATGAGCGGGGTGCCTGGCGCGAGCGCATGGCAGTCGGCAAGGTTGATAAAGGGATCGCTCACCGTCACGTGTGCGATGCGCGAGAAGTTGCGAATAAAAAGACGCGCAGGTGGCAGACCCAGCGACTGGACGAGCCGCTGCCACGACGGCAGGTCGAGATGCGGTGGCAAGATGTGACACGCATCGGCTAGCGCAATCTGGGCGTTGCTCGCGAGATGCGTGATGAGCTTTCTGGCGGCAAGCTGGTATTGGGCGACGGAGTTCGGTTCGGCCTGGTCAAGCATGCCGCGCCAACCTTGCCCGGTGGCATGCGTGGCTATCGCAACAAGGCGGTTGATATGGGCGTGGCGCTCAATCGTTGCGGCAAACGCCCCGTCGCCCAGGAGCGCGGAGGTACCCATGCGGCGCTCTGCCTCAATGGGCATCGTGTCTGCTCCGACGAGCAGCACGCGATTGAGCGAGCGGTGCGCGGCGAATAGCGCGCGCACAATGCGCAGCGCGCCGAGCGAGGACGCGCAGTGCTGTTGGGCAAACGAAAACGACTGCGCGCGGGTGAATCCAAATCGCTCGCATAGCGCGCGCGGCAGCGACTGCGGCGGCGGCGCGATGCTGCCTTGCAGCGTATGGGTGTACACGAGATAGTCGATCGAGTCTGGTGCGATCGGCGCGGTGCACAACAACGACTCGACGGCTTTGACCGCGAGGCTTAGCGCACTGTGCTCATATGCCACGTGAAAATCGCACACGCCTGATCGTTCGAGCTTTGCGATGATCGTGTCGGGCTGGCGCGTACGGCGGCCCCATGCCCGGACCGTGTCGACACGCTCGGGCAGATAGTATGCGACATACGGAATACCGATCGACACGTCCGTCATCGATTGCTCCGACCGGGCTCACGCGAGATGGCGGGCGCACCGCGCGCGTCAAGCAGGGCGCAGCCCACGTAGCCGCACAAGCTCATCCCCCATATCAGGACAGGATCGTGTGTAGGCAGTGTGTTGTCCGTGAGCCTCTCGCTCAGTTGGATAATTGGTTCTGCTGCACCGAGGTGCGCATCATGACAGCGCGCGTGGGCGCGTGCCTTCATGTCCAGATGATGCGATACGCGCTCGGTAGGTGCCGGATTGAGATCCTGTCCGATGCCAGTGACATCGCACGCCGCGAGCGCGTGTTGCGCGAGCATCGCGTCAATGAGTTGCAGCAGAGTCCGCTCCGAGGCGGAATCGAAATATGAGCGTTGACCCAACGGGCAGTCGGGCCGCACCGGGCATTGACGCGTTTGCGCGTCCATCACGCGAAAGCCGCGGGTTGTTGCCGTGGCCCGCTCAAGCAAAGCGGCGGCTGCGGCATCACCTTGCGCTGCCCCCTGCGCGGTCCATCGTGAAAACGGTGGTGTCCATTTTTCTGCCGCGACAATCAGTGCACACTGGACGTCGGGCTCAGCGACCATCAGGTCCCGGACGAGCTGCAAGGCGGAAAATAGTGAGACAGCATGCTGCTGGGAGATCGAAAACGCAAAGCATGGCGGGCCCACTACGCTTGCCAGACGCCCCGCCGTTGTGGTCGATACGTGCTCATCGACGCTGCTGTGACAAAACACAATGATATCGATGGGGACAGCAGCCGGATGCCGGGTGGCGAGTATCTCCTTGGCCACGCGCACGGCGAGCCCCGATAGCTGCTCTTCGCGTTCAACGGGAATACGAAGCGGCCGCGCGTGGTGATCGGCACTATCACCGGCGTAGGCTGACGGCGTATCGAATGCATCGAAGTCAGCACGCCAGGCCGTGATCCAGGCATCCCAGCCGGTGCGAGTCGTAGAGTGTGACGCGGTGAGCGTAGCCTCTGCCGATCGCGGCGCGTGCGTGAGCGCCATGGCGGGCGGCACATAGGTACTGAGCGCGGTAATGATTGGCGACATCGTGGTGCGCGTCAGGCGAGATTGTCCGGGAGCAGATCGTAGAGTAGACGCCCCACGCGCTCGCCGGCGATGATATGGCAGTTGCGCTGCAGGCCGATCAGGCAAAAGCCCAGGCGTGTGAGTAGGCGTTGTGATCGTACATTCGTCTGAACGGCCCAGGCGCTGATGCAGTGCAGCCGATCCAGTTCGAAGCCGTCGCGCAGCACGCGTCGGGAAGCGTCGAACGTCATGTTCGCGCAAGTGGGGCGCAAAGGGTCACGCAGCACCCAGAACGAGCCCAAACCGAAGCGATGCGTGATATCGCTAATCGCCACCAGACCGCTCGGTTCGGCCGTTCCGAGCGAGCCAAATACGCGTATGCGGTGCCGCTCGCTTTGCACCATCGCCTGAACGGCGAGTGTGCTCAATCCTTGCCGGCCCAGTCCGAAATCGAACCACTGCGCGATCTCCGGGCGCGCAAGCCAGTGCGTGATATCGCGAACGTCTTCTGAATTTGCATCGCGCAGCCAGCAACCAATCGACGATCTCGCGGCAACTCTGGAGGGTGAGTTGCAATGCCGGCGGGGGCGTTTCTCCTCGTTCATGGCTAGGCTCCCGGTACCGAGCGGGGTGAGCCCAGACTATCGAGCTCGCCGAGCGCTGCATCGACTTGCCTGAGCAACATGGCAAACCAGTGACATGTTGTCAGGCGCGCAGCAGGCGCCAGTCCCTCGACATAGCCATGGGCGCCGCAGAACTGAACGAGCTCGTGCGTGAATTCAACAGATTCGGCTGCGACATGCCGGGCTAGCTGGCGCACCAGTGCCAATGATGTGCCGGGCTGGGCAAGCGCGAGCATGCGCACAAAGAGTTGCGTGCCTTGCACTGCAATAAGCATATCGGCCAAGCGCGTAGCGACACGTTGATGCATCACCAACGGTTTGCGAAATGCCTGCCGCTCTGCCCCGTAGCTCAGCGCAAACGTCACGCCGTGCTGCATGGCGCCACTGAGCAGGGCCGACAAATAGAGCGCGGTGTTGGTGAGCCACGTCTGGGTGGGCGAGACGCCGTGCGCGTCAGGCCGCTCGAGCGTGACCAGCGCAGCGGCGTACAAAGCGTCGTCGCAGCGCGCCCGATCAAGCGTCAGTGCACCAAGGCAGGTGACGTGTTGCCGAGCGAGCTTGGACGGGGCACACGTCGATTCGACCAGGGTAACGCCAGGTGCAGCCGGCGCGGGAATCAATGTCAGCGCTGACGGGGTGGTGTGGTCACACAGGCGCCAAAGTGTGGCGGTACGAAAATCGGGCACGGTAAGCGCAATCGGGTGCGTGCCATCGAAGTATTCGCCGATTCGGGCAAAACCGAGTGACTGAAGCGCATCATGCGCGCGCAGCGTCATGAGTGCAGGAATGCTCTGCGTCAATTGCACGACGCGCTCGATAGGCCCGCAGGCCAGCGCGCCGAGAATGCAGGACAGATCGTGGTGGCCGATGGCCATGCCGTCGAGCTCCAGTGGCAAAATCATGGTACCCAGATCGAGTGCACCCGCTTGCTCGACGATCTCGTGCCAGGCCTTTTCCGACGGCGGTTGTGAGAGCAGCGGCTCAAGTTTTTCGCGAGCAAACCGTTGGCTTGCCGCGACGAGTGCGCGCTGATCCTCGGACAGATGCCACGAGTGTGGCGCAAGGTCGGGTAACGAAAAGTCGGGCTGGTGCATCGCAGTTCTCCGTGTACGGAATTCAGACGAGCATCTCGATTGCTTCGGGGTGGCCGAGGAAGTCCCTGGGACTGGCCGAGCGGGCATAGGCGCCTGATTGCAGCACCACCACGAAGTCGCCAATTTGCGCGCGCGGGAGCAGCACATCGTCGGCGATGCGATCGAGCGGCGTGCACGAGCACCCAACGATGTGGCACCGCTCGGCCGGTAGATCGTTGGGCCGATTGCCGAGCAGCACCGGGAAATTGCGGCGCAACACTTGCCCAAAATTGCCGGAGGCTGCGAGATGGTGATGCAGACCGCCGTCGGTGACGAGGAAGGTGGTGCCGCGCGAGACTTTACGGTCAATAATGCGACATACGTAGATACCTGCTTCTCCAACCAAGTAGCGCCCAAGCTCAAGCACCGGCACCGCCCCGGGCAACGCACGTTGTAGCTGTGCGAGCCACGTGTGCATGGGCTGGGTGACCGCATCCAGATCAAGCGGCTTATCTCCGTCGAAATAGGGGATGCCGAAACCGCCGCCGAGATTCACATATCGGGGCGGTGTCGGTAAATCGCGGGCAAGCCTTATAACAAGCTCCGCGCTGTGTTGCTGCGCTTTGACGATGGTGGGTGCGTGCAGGCACTGCGATCCCCAGAAGATGTGAAAACCGGCCAATGTCACCTCGCGCGCGGCAAGTTCCTGCAGCAATGCCGGCACTTGTTCGACGTCAACGCCGAACTGGGCGGCTCCCCCGCCCATGCGCATGCCGCTGTGGCCGATGTGGAAGTCCGGGTTCACGCGAAGGGTGACCTTCGGCTGCACGCCCAGTTCCCAACCGATCGCGGTCACCAAATGCAGTTGAGTGGCGGACTCGATATGAACGTTCACACCGTTGGCCACCGCACGTCGGAGCTCGTCGCGCGCCTTACCCGGCCCTGCAAAGCCGATTTGATCGGGCGGTGTGCCTGCGTTAAGCGCCAGCGCCATCTCCGCGGCGGATGCGACATCAAACCCATCGACGCGGGTTGTCAGATGATGCACGAGCGCCGGCATCGGGTTAGCCTTGATGGAGTAATGCAAATGGACCGAAGTCGGCAGCTTTGCGCGCAACAGGCGCACACGGGCGTCGATCGCCGCGCGCGCGTAGGCAAAAAAAGGCGTCGATCCGGCACAGTGAGCCAAGCGGGCGACGTCGATGCCCTCGGCTGGCAAGACGCTGCTACGGTTGATCAACGATGCACTCATACGGACCTCGCTTGGTCTTGAGCTGTGGATCGGACGAGCGCATTTCGCAGTGCTGGCCGATCAAATTTGCCGTTTGCGTTGCGCGGCACATCGGTTTGCACGACGATGCGCTTCGGTACCATGTAGCCCGGCAGGTGTTGCGTGCACCATGCCATGAGCGTTTGCGGGACAAAGGGTTTTGCCGCCGGCACGACAACGAGCGCTATGGCCTCGCCCAGCGCATCATCGGGCACGCCCACGGCGACCGCTTCGGTCACGAGTTCGCTGCGGTGCACGGTCTCTTCGATTTCTTCTGGGCTGATCCGGTAGCCGGAACTTTTGATTTGCGCATCGTTGCGCGCAATGAAGTAAAGAAAGCCCTCTTCATCGCGTCGTACGAGGTCCCCCGACCACACGGCAGTGTCCGGTATGGCTCCGCCCGGCTTGGCTTCGGGCGAGGGCCGATAACGCTCGGCCGTTCGAGCCGGATCGTTCCAGTAGCCCATTGTCACGCACGCGCCTACATGGACGAGCTCGCCCGTCTCGCCGGCAGCGCAAGGTGCGCCGTCCGGACGCACGACTAGGATTCGCGCGTTGGGCACGGCCTTGCCGATCGAGTCAGGGCGACGGTCTACCTCGGACGGATCGAGATAGGTGGAGCGGAATGCCTCGGTCAACCCGTACATCAAATAAGGTTTTGCCTGGGGAAAGAGCGTGCGCAGGCGGTGCAATATCGGAACGGGTAGTCGGCCGCCGGTGTTGGCGAAATAGCGCAGTGTGGTGCGTGCCGCGTGCGGCCAGCTCGCGCGCGTCAATTGCATCCATAGCGGTGGCACGCCCGTGAGGGCGGTGATACGTTCTCTCGTGCAGGCGTCGATAACGTCTTGCGGGCTGAGATAATTGACGAGGACAGCGGCGGCGCCGGCCGCCCACGCGGATGTGAGCTGACTGAGACCCGCATCGAAGCTGAGCGGCAGCGCCGCGAGAATGCGATCGGAGCTTGTATGCTGCAGATAATGGGCGACGCTCCACGCACCCTCGAGCAGATTGCGATGACTGAGCATCACGCCTTTGGGCAAGCCGGTAGAGCCTGATGTGTACAGAATAGCTGCCAAGTCTGTGTCGATTGCCGTTTCTGCTACGGGTCCGGTGTCGCTCGGCGGGCCGAAAGCGTGTGCACTGACGCACGCACTCCAGCTGTGAACGCAGTCCTTCTCGTGCGACGCATGCTCGGTCACATCGATTGAGTCGATGAGGATCGTATGCGGCACGCCAGACAACCCGTTTTCGGCGAGCAGGCGCGCGCGCAATGCGCTCGTAATCAGGCAGCTCGCACCGCAGTCACGCAGAATATGGGCGACCTGCTGGGGCTTCAGAAGCGGATTGATGGGAACGAACACGCATTGGGCGGCGGCCGCACCAAGCAGCGAGACGACCGTTTCGATGCGCTTGTCCAGGAAGATGCCGACTCGTGAGCCCGGCGCGATTCCTATCGAGACGAGGCCGTGGCCCAGTGTGCTGGCGCGCGTTGCTAGTTCCTGGTAGCTCAGACTGGTGTTTGCGAAGACGATTGCTGGCGAATCGGGCGCATGCCGCGCAGCGGTGAGTATGAGATCGAGTATGTTTCGCATGGTAAGGCCATTGGTGTCTGGTTAAGGAGTCGACGCGTGTCAGTGATGAATCACCATGGCGCCGAAGCAACCGGCAAGGCCGCTGGAAAAAAGCAAGGACCATTCGTTGGCTTGTGCGCGACAGGTCTGAAAATTGATGAACGGGTCCGCTCCGAATACGTGGCCAAGCGCGGCGAAGTTCGGCACGAATAGTCGCGCTGGCGGAATGTCGAGCATCGTCATCAACCGCATCCATCCCGGTAGATTCACGTGGTGCGGCAACACGTGGGCGATATCGCCCGTCGTGATGCCGGCTCGGCGGATCGCTGCGCGCATGGTCGTGAACGCGGACCAGTAATACCGATCGTCAGCGATCGGCTGCAAGCTCTCATCAGTGCCGCGCGAAAAGCGCGCGTCGGTATACAAGTGCAAACCGCTGATGACGTTGCGTTGCGCGCAGCGCTCGAGCAGCAAGGCGCACGCTCCGTCACTATGCAATGCGAGGTCATGGATTGCGCGCAATTGATCGCACCCGGAGCCGATGACGTCGGCACATACGACGATTGCACGTTCGAGTGAGGGCTCTCGTGCGGCAAGTGTGAGCAGGACGCGAATAGCTGCCATCGGCGACACGCACTGTTGCTGCGTGATGGAGAACGTCAACGCGCGAGTGAGTCCAACGCGACGCTGAATGTGATGAGCGCTACCGGCGGGCGGCGCGAGTACGCTCGTCTGGATCGTATGTGTATAGACGAGTGCATCAATTGCCGACCCCGGGGTCGAGGTGTCGCGTAATAGCGTCGTGACAGCACGTTCGGCAAGGCTGACGGGCGACTCGCCCGCGGCATCATAAAATTGCGTGGCGCCATGAGCGCGCAAAGCGATAACGCGCGAAGCAGGTAGACCACAACGCGATGCCCACTGATGCACGTTGACGATGCGCTCCGGAAGGCTGTGAGCGACGCCTGAAATCGAGAAAGAGTGCGTTCTCATGAGTGCACACTCCGGAATTCGAGGATTGCGCAGGCACTTTGGCCTTGAAGTCCCGTGGACCACACAAGCACACGCTGACCGTCACGTGGCGAAATCACACCGAGCAGGTCATCAAGGCGTGCCGGTGTCTGTGCCGCACATAGATGGCTTTGGCGGCCGTCGCTCATGCCTCTGATGCGCTCAGGGGCCAGTTGGCATTGGGCACAGACGGCGCGAATGATGGCGCTGTCGGCTGTAGGCGGAAGAATCCAGTCGATTTGCGTGGCACGAAGTGCGGCGCGTGACAATGACTTGTTGATCGCCCCGACTAGTGTGGTTGAATCGAGGCCTGTATTTACGGTTTCCTCACAACTCAGTTGCGTACCGGGCGTGCAGATCGAAAGACCGCGGACACGCCATCCTGGCATGGGGCTGCGAGCGATCAGCACGGCAGCAGCGCCGTCTGCGAGCGAGATCCGCGGGCTGACCTGCCGGGACAAGGCGCGATGCCAACACTCGGCCGCGACAATCAGAACGGTGTTCAGTGTGTTGTCCGTGTCCATCATCGCAAGCGCCACGTCCACCGCGGTCAGAAACGACACATCCTGGAGTTGCCCGATCGCGAAGGGCGCGCGGCTGGAGCCGAGTTCGCTATGCAAGCGTCCTGCGCAGGACAAGGCCAAATCATGTTCGAAGCTTGTCGTGCAAACGATGATCTGGTCAGGGCCGGGCTGCGTTTGTGCATTGGGATAGATCATGCGCGCCACGCGTAGCGCCATGTCCGACAGCGACAAATTCGTTTCGGTTGCGATTCGATTGTCTGGCCGAAAGGTGGCGTCGGTCATCGAGCAGTTGTCGCCGCATGGCGCGCATTGAGCGCGCCACCGCAGCGTATCGGCGTAGAGCGCGTGCATGACAATGTCGAGCGCGCTCGGTTGTGCGGACGAGACCGTCTCGGCTACCGCGCGGTCTACGTGGCGCCGACGCGGCACGTATTGCGCGGTGGCAACGATTCGGGGCTCGGCGCTCGTGGGGTCAGCTCGATGCAACATGGGAAGCGACGAACCCGACGAGATTGTCGAACCGTATAAATAGGTCGCTGGACAGATCTTCGGGGTCCAGAACAAATCCGAAGCGTTGCTCGAGCTCGAGCAGAAGATCGGTCATGTTCATGGAATCCACACCCAGATCGAACAGATTCGTATCGTTGTTGATGAGGTCGGCGCTCAGATGGGTGCCCAGTACTGATAGCAGGCAAGCTTTGACCGAGGCGGGGATATCGCCGTGACGACTTGATTCGAGACGAGAGCTCATGAAATTCTCCAGTAACGGTTCTAAGACGAAAGCGTGTTCACGTGCATGCGGGGCGATGCACGGACGCACTGGGTTGGATCGTCTCCCACGGCGGGCGTGACGCGCGCTGGGCGGCTCGAGCAATCATCAGGCGTTGCATGTCTCCGGTGCCTTCCATGATGTCGAACGCTTTGGCATCTCGGCAGCTTTGCTCCAGCGACGGGAAACTGGCGATGCCGTCCAGACCAACGAGCGTGAGGGCCGTGCGAGTGACGTGCGCGACCATGCGTGCGGCGTACGCCTTTGCGATCGAAGCGTGCATGGCGCTTGTGCTGCCTTGATCTGCGTGCCACGCAGCGTGATGGCAGAGCAGATAAGCTGTCGTGATATGCCGGTCGAGCTCCAAAAGACTCGCTTGTACGTTGCTCGCGCCGCAGTGCAGATTGACGGGACGTGCGCCTGCTTCAAGATAGGTGGCGAGGTCGTCGCGTACGCGTCGACAGGCGCCGATCATTACGGCGGACAGAAGCGGCCGAAAATAGTCCCACGACTGTTGCGCGCCTGAGAACGCATCGCTAAGCGGCGTCTCATGGTCGTGCGTGAGCCGGGCGTCATCTGGCACCTCGCAGTCGGTAAAGGACAGCACAGCCAGTTGGGTCACGCGCAAGCCGACCATGCGTTCGATGCGCGTCACCGCGAAACCCGGGGTGTCGTGTTGGACACGAAACGCCCTGATGCCGAAACGGCCCGCGTTTCGATTGATCGTTGCAAACGTGATAACGGTGTCAGCACGCGCCCCATTCGTGATGAAGCACTTGGTTCCGTTAAGGACCCAGCCGTGAGCCGTCTTGCGTGCCGACGTGCGCATGGCTGTCGCGTCGGATCCGCAGTCGGGCTCGGTAATCGCAAATGCGCCCCAGCGTGGCGTATCGCTTTGAAAGTGCGCGAAGAATGCCGCCTGCTGCTTACGGTTGGCAAGCGCAAGAACCGGCGGCATTGCCAGTCCCGGGCCAGGAAGCGCGAGCGCAAGCGCCGCATCCGCGTACCCAAGATGCTCCATTAGCATGACGCGCGAGGCGAGCGATTGGGCCTGCGGGCATCCGCCGTACTCCTGCGGAACGAGGTTCAGGTTTAGCGCCCGTACCGCATCGGATTGCCAGAATGCATCAGGGATTTGCCCGGTGCGATCGGCTGCCTCACGATGCGTGCGCATCTGTGAAGTAAGCCGGTCAAGGTCCAGGCCAAACGCCGAGAGGCTTGCCTTGAGCGCCGATACAGTGGGAGATTGTTGCGATTCTTGCGACGAGTTGGGCATATGCGATCTTCCCCAATGGCGCACTGGCGCCGCACAGTGGAGCAGTATGGAAACCACGCTCACGCCATATCCGTACTGATTGATCTGCAGCGTAGGCATTCTCGGCGATGCCCGCTACCTCCCAAGGTTGGGAGGGTATGGACGGCAGCGAGACCTGATTCTCGCCAGGGCGATTTGCGGATGTCCGATAATGGCGCCGTTAGGAAATGCCGAAGGCTAACCACGGACTTGATGGACATGGCAGGACGACAACGGACAACGCGCAAGATACAGTTGGTGCAGCCGGACAGGCGCGGCCCGCGCACGACCAAGCGTGGCGATCAGGTAGCCGATTCGATCAAAGGGTGGATCAACGACGGTCGGGCCCGGCCCGGGAAGCGTCTGAGTAAGGAAGCCGAGCTGCAGCAAATATTCAATGTCAGTCGTGGCTCGATGCGCGATGCACTCAAGGCGCTGGAGGTGCAGGGGCTTGTTAGCTTGAGCACTGGGCCCGATGGCGGAGCGACAATTACTCGTGTGCCGCTTGCGCGGGCGTTCCAGTCGCTGCAGAACTATCTGTTCTTTGAGCAGATTACGCTGGAGGACATTTATGTGGTGCGGCGCACGCTTGAGCCCATGGTGGCCGCGGGCGCGGTGGCGTATTTGACGGATGCGGATTTCGAAGCACTCGAGCGCAGCATTTCAGTGTGTGAACCATTCGTGGTCGGTCACGAGCAAGCGCTTGATCAACGTTGCGAGGACATTCATTTTCACGACGTGCTTGCTGCCGCGCATCCCAACGCGTTTTTGCGTTGCCTTTGCCAAATCATCAACCAGATGCTGCACTCACTGGTGATCGTGGCAGGGAACGTCACGCAGCGGGACTATCAAGCGTTTGGGCGGACGACTGTCGCCGCACATCGCGCGATCTTGGATGCCGCAAGGCGGCGTGATGCGCAGGCCGTCGAGCGATTGATGCTCGCGCATATGGACGAGGCCGAGGCGCAGTTGCGCAAGGTGCGTGCGGCGCTGAGGCAAAAGCTCGTGCTGGATTCCGAGCTTAATTTGCATGTGGATCGCGACGTGTGCTGACGTGGTTTGGCGCGGTGGTCAGGGAATGGAGGCTTGGATTGCTGACGCTCGATTTCGCTTGCACCGGGTTACAAAGCGCTACGGCGAAGAGCGAAAAATTAATTATAATAAATATCCGAAGGTGGAGGTCTGGTCCAAGCGCGTTGCTCGCACGCGGACCCTATTTTCTACGTATTCTTCGGGTAAACACCAGCGTCACGCGGATTGACAGCACTATATCTGCCTCGTAGATTCCCTGACAATAAATTGGCTGGCTGTGCGCACACGGCGCGCGGAAGGCTATCGTTCCCTGCGTCAATACACGCTCACGGGCCCCTTGAATCTCGTCATGAGGTGGCTGGGGATGGGCGTGGCGCAGAGGATGAATGGGGGAAGATGTGGTTGCGAGCTCCCGTCGGGAGCGGCTCATGATGTTTTCATGAGCTCTGAGCGGCAGAAGCGTGGTGAGTTTAGCGAAGGTTCAAGCGATCTTCCGCGCCCTTGAGCAATTGCGAGAGAGGGGTATCGAGAGCAGCAGAGAGAACGAGCAACGCGTCGATTTTCGCGACTATTTGAGCACGCTCAATTAACGAGACGGTGTTCGGATGGACGTTGGCGCGGAGCGCGAGACCGACCTGGGTAAGTTTCTTCATCTTGCGGCGCGCGCGGATCTCATTTCCGAGGGCCTCGATAAATTTTTCTGTGGGCATGCGGACTCGATAGGACAGGGCACATCGAGTATCCCGGAAGGTGTACCTAAAAATTCACAATACATTGTGAATTTGTGCTTGCCTGTTTTTGGATTCACAATGTATTGTGATATTTGAGTTGCGCGCCATCAGGGTGCGCCGCTGAACAGAATGGCCTGCCTTGTGGGTTAGACGCTTTGGCATACCGATGCAGGGTGGCGAGTGTTGGAGGCCCCCGGGCTTCAGAATTTCGCTTTTGGAGATGATATGTTAGGACTATTAAATATTTTGAATTATGTATCTTTGTTAATTTTGGTCGCTCTTGGCCTCGCGATCGTGTTTGGCATGATGGACATCGTGAATCTTGCACACGCAGAGTGGGTCACGATGGGGGCATATACGCTTGCCGTGGCGCAATCACTAGGCGGTCAACACGCGTTTTGGGTTGCGCTGGTCGTGGCGCCGATTGTTGGCGCGTTGCTCGGCTGGTGTCTCGAGCGCTTCGTTATCCGGCTACTTTATGACCGACCGCTGGACACGCTTCTGGCGACATACGCGGTCAGTCTGATCGTTCAGAAGGTGCTGGAGCTCGTTTTCGGCACACAACCGATGCTCGTCTATGCGCCATTTAACGGAACCATCGACGTGCCGGGCGGCGGCTATCCCGCATATCGGATGTTCGTGATCGGTGTGGCATTGGCCGCCACCGTCGGGTGCTGGCTACTTTTTGCGCGAACGCGCTTTGGGACGAAGTTGCGTGCGGTCATTCAACATCCTGCAATGGCAGAGGCCGCTGGCATCAATACCAAGCGACTCAATCGAGCAGCATTTTGTGGCGGTGCGGCGCTCGCCTCGCTTGCCGGTGTGCTCGTCGCGCCGATGGTGTCGGTGGAGTCCCATCTCGGGGTGTCCTATCTGGCCAAGGCATTTTTCGTGATTGTACTGGGTGGTATCGGCTCGGTCGCCGGCAGTGTACTCGGTAGTGCCTTCGTTGGCACGGTCGAAACCTTGCTCAGCTATCGCGTCGATCCTTCGCTTGCCTCAGCGATCGTTTTGATCGTCTCCATTGTCCTGATCCGCTTCCGCCCACAAGGCTTGCTTCCGGGTTTCAGTGCCGCTCACCAGCTTCTCGGAAAGGGGTAAGGCGATGTTCGAACGTCATCTTTTGCGTGCCCGTACCTGGTTGTCACAGCCAGCACTGAGCCGCACGGACCTCTCTCCTGTCGCGATCGGGTTGGCGACGGCAGCCGCCGGCGTGATTCTTCCTGTTGTCGTGGGCGCTTATCAGCTCACCGTGATACGAGACGCGCTGGTGTTGGCGATATTGGCGCTCAGTTACGACCTTCTTTGGGGCAAGGCTGGCGTCCTGACGCTTGGACATACGACATTCTTTGGGCTTGGTGCATATGGGTTTGCCGTGGCTACCGTCCAGTTTGGTCAAGCGCCGCTGGTCGGGATGCTCGCAGGTCTTGCATGTGCTGCCATCGTGGCAGTCGTTCTTGGCTACTTCCTGCTGTATGCGGGTGTCAGATTGCATTTCTTTGCCATTCTCAGCATGGCCGTTCTGATCATCGTGCAGCAGTTGGCCACAAGTTGGCAGTCCATCACGGGGGGCGATACCGGCTTGCTCGGCATTCCAGGGTTGTCCTTGCAACTCGGGAGATTCGCAGCGGATCTCAGTAGCCCGGTGGCGTCCTGGTATGTCGTTACGGCTGTACTCATTCTGATCCTAAGTGCGACGTGGCTGCTCTGTCGAAGTCGCTACGGGAAGGTGCTCATGGCGATTTCGACCAACGAGTGGCGTGCGCAAGCGTGCGGATACCACACGTCGTGGCATTTGCTGTTGGCGTTCGTTGCCTCAGGGGTGGTAGCTGCAGTTGCCGGCTGCCTGATGGCAGCATGCGCTGGCGTCGTGGCCCCGGACGTATTTTCTCCGGTACTGGCCACTGAAGTCATCCTTTGGGTTGCCGTGGGCGGCCGCGGCACTCTCGGTGGACCGGTGATGGCAGCCGTCGCAATGACCCTTCTTAAGCACTCCGCGTCCAGTCTTAGCACGCAATGGTGGCCGTTGGTACTCGGCGCAATCTTCCTGATGTGTGTGCTGTGCTTGCCGAACGGCATTCGGATCGGTCGCTTAGTCGCGCGGTTGCATTACGTCGCCCGATTCCGGATCGGACGTGTGCCACAGCATTGCGCCAAGCGAGCCGAAGGAGGGCAGTGATGGAAAGACCGCTTATGAAGGGCATCCGACTACGCCGCGCGTTCGGTGGCATCAATGCGATCGCCGGCATTGACGTCGAAATCGGTCCACGCGACCTGGTCTGCGTCATTGGTCCGAACGGGGCTGGAAAAAGCACGTTAGTGGGACTGTTATCCGGCGCGGTTATCCCAGGAGCGGGAGAACTGTATCTGTCTGGAGAGCGGATGACTGGCCGGCCTATGTATCAGTATTGCCGGCGTGGCGTTGTCCGGAAATTCCAGGGGACCAACGTTTTTCTCAAGATGAGCGTTCGGGAGAACCTGGAAGTCGCCGCGCTCGGCGTTGCGGCTCGCAGGCCATCTGTGATGCGAGAGATCGATTTTGTTCTGGACGAGATCGGACTCACGTCGCAGGCAGACGTGCTCGCCATGCATCTCCCGCACGGAGAGCGCCAGTGGCTGGAGATCGGTATGGCCATGATGTGTCGGCCGGCGTTGTTGTTGCTTGACGAGCCTGCTGCGGGATTGTCCGCCAATGAGGTTCAGCGGCTCGTGCGCCTTCTTCACCGCCTGCGCGAACAATGTGCGGTGCTTGCCATCGAGCATGATCTGAGTTTCGTTCAGTCGCTTAAATGTGACACGTGGGTTATGCATCGCGGGGAAATTGTTCGGCAGGGCAGCTATGACGACATTGCCAGGGACGAAGAAATCCGACGCATTTATCTTGGGCAGGGAGCGGGCCATGCTGCACATTGAAAGTCTGTCGGCCGGATACGGCGAAATCTCGATTTTGAATCAGATTGACCTTACCGTTCAGCCTAATGAAGTGGTCGGTGTGCTGGGGTGCAATGGCGCGGGTAAGTCAACGCTTGTCAAGGCCATCATGGGGCTGTTGCCGCGCGTGAGTGGTGATATTCGCTTCGGCGGGCAGGCCATTCGGGGTTTGCGCACGCATGAAATCGCTCGACTGGGCATCGGCCTGGTGCCGCAGGGCCGTTGGATTTTCCCCAAGCTGACAGTACGGGAGAACTTGGCAATGGGTACCGCGGCCGCTGGTGACGGCGAGATTCTGGACGAGGTGTTCGAGTATTTCCCAGTATTGAAATCGAGACTTGCTCAGCATGGAGGGACATTGTCAGGAGGTGAACAGCAGGTCCTGGCCATCGCGCGAGCGTTGTGCGGCCGCCCGAAGTTGTTGCTATTGGACGAACCCTCGGACGGCGTGCAACCGAATCTTGTTGAGCTGATCGGTGACGTCATTCCGACGCTTTGTCGTCGATCGAAGCTCGCTGTGCTTCTGGTCGAGCAGAACCTCAATCTGGTATTGCGCTGCGCGCAACGATGCATCGTTCTGAAAAACGGTCGACTTGTGCATGCAGGCGCAGTTGAACTCCGACACGGCGCTAGCAGCACCCACCCGCTGGCTCACTTTCTGTCACCTGCTGCGGAACGAACCATGGGTTCGCCGGCAGCGTCTATCGAATGAAATGATCATGAATCGACGCGATTTTTCACGTATGACGATGCTCGGTGTGGTTGGCGCATTGGCCGCCTCCACTTATCCGACGCGCGCGCGTACGGTGGCGCCCATCAAGATCGGTTTGCTCGCGCCGTTGAGCGGGCCGCTCACCCGCGTGGGTGAAACAAATCGACATTGTGCGGCGCTTGCTATCGAGGAAATCAATGCAGCGGGCGGACTGCTGGGGCGTCCGCTGCAACTGGCTGTCGAGGATACGCAGATGTCGACGACCGTGACGCTCGAGAAAGCGCGGCAGCTCTTTATGCGCGATGAGGCGGCAATGATTACGGGCATGGTGCTGCCTGCCGAACGCGAAGCAGCGCTGCAGGCGGCCAGAGGCGCGGCTCGCCTTGTTATCTACCCGAATTTCGACGAGGGGCGCTGTGATCCGCAGTTGTTGAGCACGGGGCTCAGTGTCGCGCAACGGGTCGAGCCGCTCATTGGTTGGCTGATGCGTGCCGGCGGCAAGAGCGTGAGCGCGGTGGTGTCGGACGTCGGCAGCAACCGTAAGGTACTGATTCCCTCGCTGGAGGCGGCCGTCACGCGTCACGGCGGTCGGTTTCTCAGTGTGTACTGGCTGCCGTTCGGCACGCGCGACTATGGGGCAGTGCTTCAGCGGATTGCTGGGGAGCAGCCGCAGCTTGTTTGGCACAGCGTCGGCGACGATCCGGTGACGTTCGTCAAGCAGTATCGGTCATTTGCGATGAAGCCGCAGTTGGTGACGGATATTGCGCACGAGTCGCTGTCGATTGCTACTGCCGGTGCGTCGACGGGCATCGTCGGTGTCTCGTCCTACTTTATGAGTCTCGATAGTTTCGAAAACCGAACCTTCCTTGCACGTTATACCGCGCGCGTAGCCGACACTCATGTTCCCCGATTGGGTTCTTATGCGGTGATGCTTCCGCATGGCGAATGCACGTACGCAGGCGTCCGGCTCTTCGCGCAGGCCGTGCGCGCAGCCGGCAGTCTCGATGTGACGCGCATCAAGTCCGTCTTGCCGGGCATTTCGCTGGATTTGCCGCGAGGCAAGGCGGGTGTGAGCCAAGGCGGCGACCACGTTACTTGTGAGGCACGTATTGCTCAGGCGCGCGGAGACAACAGCTTTGCAGTTTTGGATTCGATCGGGTCGATCCAAGCAGTGTGTCAGAGGTAGAGCAGTCTCGGGACGATTCTATCAACTTAATTTGATCAATTAGGAATACATATGAATGACATTGCATCGATGAGAGCGGAAGAGCTGACTACTGAGTATCGGCGTCATGCGCTTTCTCCGCTTGAGAGCATGAAAGCGGTCCTGGACCGCGTTGAGCGCTTCAATCCCCTTGTGAACTGTATGTGCGCCCTTGACGAGGAGGCGGCGCTGGAGGCGGCGCGCGAATCGGAGCGGCGCTGGATGCGGCGTGAGCCATGCGGGCTGCTCGATGGCGTGCCTGTATCGGTCAAGGATTTGATCGATGTAGCCGGATTTCCGACGCGATACGGATCGTTGACGACGCCGGACACGCCCCAGCGCGAGGACGGACCCGCCGTGGCGCGTCTGCGGCGGGCCGGTGCGCTGCTTTTTGGCAAGACGACCACTTCGGAATACGGCAACAAGATCGTGACTGATTGTCCGCTGACCGGCATCACGCGCAATCCCTGGGACCGGCGCTTGACGCCAGGTGGCAGCAGCGGTGGTTCATCAGTGGCAATCGCACTCGGTATGGGGCCGCTCGCGCTTGCGACCGATGGTGGTGGGTCGATTCGTGTGCCCGCCTGCTGGACTGGGGTGGTGGGGTTTAAACCAACGTTCGACCGTGTTCCGACGGGCGTAGCCGGTTCGTGGACGCGCCTGTCTACGTTCGGGCCGATGGCGCGTAATGTGCGCGATGCAGCGTTAATGCTGAGTGTGGTAGCCGGTCAACATGGATCTGGGCCATCGGGCTATGTCGCCCCGCAGGATTATCGAGTCGGTCTGGAGGAGGGCGTCTCGGGGCTGCGTATTGCATATTGCCCGTCCATTCCGGGCGTCATCGTGGACCCTGTGATTGCCGCGAGTGTGGCGCACGCCGCAGAGGTCATCGAAACATTGGGCGCACACGTCGAGCAAGTCGACGTAAAGCCGCTCGGCGACTATCTGGGTAGTCGCATGCACGCGATCCAATGGTCGGTGTTTTTTGCGCAGCGCGCCTGCGGATTGACGGAGCCTCAACGCATGCAGCTCGATGCGGACGTGCAAGCGCTTGTGCGGGCCGGTTTGCGCGTCACCGCGCTCGAGCTTGCCGACGCATTGCGTGCGCGCCACACGCTCGGCGTCGAGATGGCGGCGTTCTTCGAGCGCTATGACTTGCTTGTGACGCCAGTGTTCCACTGTGGGCCTCTGCCCGTTCCAGGTCTGCCTGAGACGCTGCTCACGGCACCTCAGCAGACGTCGTGGTGCAACCAAACTGGGTTGCCCGCCATCAGTGTTCCTTGTGGATTGCCCGCAGGACTGCCGACCGGCGTTCAGATTGTCGGCCCCTTGCACGGAGATGCCCTTGTGCTGCGCGCGGCACGGGCTTATGAATCTGCACGCGGGACGTTTCCTATACCGGCCGCGGCACCAGCCGAGAATGCGATGGTCGCTGAGGTATGACCGTGAACATACAGATTGAGAAGATTGTTGTTCACGTGATCGAACGGCGCGCGGAGCTTGGTATCGCGGTCCATCCGGCGCATCGTCAAGCGATTGCAGCCGCGGTTCTGACATCGAAGAACTGGTGTACCGATACTTCGATCGAGCCTCTGTACGAAGTTGGTGCGGAGCTCGGGACGCTATTGAGCGAGCGTGCGAGAGACGCCCTTGACACACCGCGCGCGCAGATACAAGCGTATGGCAAGGCCGCGCTCGTGGGTACTGCCGTGCCGCTTGAGTGTGCGGCGGCGATCCTGCATCCGCGAATGGGCAAGGCAATACGTGCGTGTCTGCCCGGCACCATATCGCTTATCCCATCTGTTACCAAGCGCGGCGCGGCCGGTGCATGCATGGATATTCCTGTGCATGGTGCTCTGGATATGTGGAGCTTTGACCACTTTGATACGGCGTCGCTCGTTGTGCCGGATTCACCTGCACCGCATGAGATCGTGGTGGCCGTCGCGCTATCTGATCGAGGGCGGCCGCTTGCGCGCGTCACACCGGCGTAGCGCGCACACGTGTTTCGGCAAAGAAAACAAACGACAGCGAGGAGAACCAATGCAGAAAGCGTTTCGTGGTTTAGGCCGGGTATGTGCGATGGTAATGGGGATATGGGGTTTCGCAACGATCGCACACGCTCAATCTTCAGTGTCGCTTTACGGGTTGGTCGATGCTTTTGTTGGCGACACGCACGTGCCCGGCAGCGCCGGAAGTGCCTGGCAGGTCAGCTCCGGCGGGATGACGACTTCATATTGGGGCCTGTCCGGGTCGGAGGATCTCGGACGTGGGATGAAGGCGGTGTTCACGTTGGAGAGCTTTTTTAGGGTCAATAGCGGTCAGATCGGATCGTTCAATGGCCAGTCATTCTTTGGCCGCAACGCCTTTGTTGGATTGAGCGGGCGTTTCGGCGAGGTGACGATAGGTCGCAATACGGCGCCATTGTTCGTATCGACGCTGCTGTTCAACCCGTTTGGCAACTCGTTCGCGTTCTCGCCGATAGTGGCGCACAGCTATCTGGGTTCGGCCATGGGCGCGGCGTCGGTACAAAGCGATACCGCGATCGACAATTCGATGCTGTATCAAACACCGGAGGTGGGCGGATTGTCGGGGAGTTTTCTGTACAGCAATGCTGGTGTTGTGGGTGATCTGCTCTAGAAATCCTGGACACAAATGAGTGTTAGTGTTTCGGAGGCAATTTTCCCAATAGGAACGGGAGGTT